>JAYUXO010000250.1:0-3822 GCA_043753505.1 Comamonadaceae bacterium | reverse complement strand
ACATGGCTACCAGCATCGCGGGCAACACCGCCACCAGGTTGCGCCACAGCTCGGTCGAGCCGGTCCAGTTGCCCATGCTGCCCAGCACCGTGGTGGCTACAAACGCACCCAAAGCGATGAACACACCGTGGCCAAAATTCAGCACATCCATCAAACCGAAAACCAGCGTGAGGCCCGAAGCAATGATGAAAATAATCATGCCCATCGCAAGGCCCGCCACCGTGAGCGTCAGCCAGGTAGAGCTGGAGCCGATGAACGGAAAAACACCCAGCGCAAGCGCGGGGACAAGGGCCAGCGGTTTCCAGTCGAAATCAATTTGTTTGAGTTGGCTCATAAGGCGAGACCTAATAAATTGCGCTGCAATTGCTCGTCTTCAGCCAACGCTTGCATGGTGCCCGCGTGCACCGCCACGCCGTTGTCCATCACGACCACATGGTCGCCCAGGCGTTTGGCAAAGTTGATGTTTTGCTCGACCAGCAAGATGGTCACGCCGCTGGCTTTGAGCTGGGCGAATGCGTCGATCATGTTGTTGATGATGGCCGGGGCCAGGCCTTTGCTGGGCTCGTCAACGATGAGTAATTCGCGTGGCTCCACGATGGCGCGCGCCACGGCCAACATCTGCTTTTGCCCGCCCGACAGCTTGCCTGCGGGATGGTTCCAGAACTTCTCAACCGGCGGGAACAGCGAGAAAATCCACTTCAGGCGCGCCTCGTCCATCTGACTGGCGCGGCTGGCGTTGCGGGCTGCCAGCAGCATGTTTTCTTTGACGGTCAGATCGGCAAAGATGCCCATGTTTTCGGGCACGTAGGCAATGTTCAGTTGTGCGATTTGCGGCGTGGCCAGAAGGGTGATGTCATGATTTGCAAACCGAACCGTGCCCTTGGACGCGGACCATAAACCCATGATGGTTCGCAACGTGGTGGTTTTGCCCGCACCGTTGCGCCCCAGCAGCATGGTGAGCTGGCCACGGGGCACTACCAAATCTACGCCATGCAGGATGTGATACGCCCCGATGTGCGTGTGTACGCCCGAGAGGGTGAGCAGGTTGGCGCTCATGCTGCCTCCTTGGCGATACCCAAATACGCTTGCTGCACGACGGGCGATGCAATCACCGCCGCGGGCTCACCATCGGCCACCAGGCTACCGTTGTGCAACACGATGATGCGGTCGGCCAGCGTGCGCACCACGTCCATCTTGTGCTCCACCAGCAAGACGGTTTTGGTTTTGTCTTTTTTCAGATGGGAAATTAAATTGAGGATGACGGGCGCTTCGTCGGCGCTCATGCCCGCAGTGGGTTCGTCAAACATGAACACCTGCGGGTCAAGCGCCATCAGCAGCGCCACTTCCAGCTTGCGCTGGTCTCCATGGGGCAGGCTGGCAACGGGCGTGGCCTGTTTGTCTTGCATGGCCACGATTTCCAGGATCTCCTGTGCCGCAGTGGTCAAGGCTTTGTGGTCGCTCCACACGCTCCACAAATTCAGCCCATGGCGGTGCGGCCCCTCGCGTTGCGCTTGCACCGCCAGCCGAACGTTTTCGAGCACAGTCAAATTAGGGAACAGATTGGTCAGTTGAAACGCCCGTCCCAGGCCCGCGCGGGTGCGGGCCGAGGCACTCAAGTTCGTCAGCTCACGCCCACCGAGGCTCACCATTCCCACACTGGCCTTCAGCTGACCCGAGATCAGGTTGAAGTACGTGGTTTTGCCCGCGCCATTGGGGCCCACGATGGCGGTGAGCGTGCCGGGCGCAAAGCTGCAGGTGACAGCATTCACCGCCACATGCCCGCCAAAGCGGATGGTGAGGTTTTCGGTGGACAACAAGAGAAAGCGCTCCGAAGGTTTTACGGGCAGGTGCCAATGACGTAATAACCGGGGCTGGTCTGCTTGAGCGTGTTGGTCACAAACACGTTGTAAAGCCCCATGCTCTGGCCCGAGCCTTTGGCGTAGGTGTAGACAAAGTTGGTGGTGGCACGGCCAGCAACCACATGGGCGTAGTTGCTGGAAGTGCTACACGTGGCCCCGGTGGACGCTGCTGCGGTTGTACCGCTGGCAGCAGCCGATACCGCACCCTCTGCACCAGCCGCATCGACCGCCTTCACCGTCCAGCTGTAAGCGGTAGCGGGTGCCAAGCCGGTGTTGGTGTAAGGGCTTGCTGAAGCAGCCAGTGCATTGACCTTGTTGCCGCCGCGATAAACGTTGTAGCCCGCTGCACCGCTAACCCCCGTCCAGTTGATCTGCATGCTGTTGGTGGTGGCGTTGGACGTGCTCACCGCCGTGGGGGCGGCCAGGGTAGTGGTGCCGGGTGGTGGGGTGGTGCCACCGCCGGCTGACACCTGGTCAACCATGGCCTTGATGGCTGCCATTTGTGGGCCGGATTTTTTCGCATAGTTGGCGCTGTCATAACCCCACCAGTCCCAGCAGCTGTTGGTGGCTGCAGTGCTGGTCTGAGGGTATATCACCACGATGTTGTTGCTGTCAGCCCAGCGGTTGTAGCCCGTGTTGCGCACGTATTTTTGCTGCACCAAGGTCACGTTTTGCTGGCAACCATGCAGCACCACATGCAAGCGGCAAGTCGCCGTGCCACCAGCCTGGCAGGCCTGGGGTATGTAAGCCCAGCCGGTAGTGGACATGCCGTGGTTGGTGACAAACTGGCCCTGGTTGAATTCCACAAAATTACCCTCGGGCAACGCAGCGTCGTTGCGCGCATTCAGGCTTCCGTAGAGTTGACCCAGGATGGCGCCGGCCAGATCGAAATTGCAGTCGTTGATGTAGGGCGCGCCTTTCACCGAGCAGGCACTGCCGAAATCGTCCGTCACCATGGCGTGCTCGGCGGCAATGTCTTTTTTGTAGACCACATTGGCCGCGGGCACAAAGCTGTTGTAGTAGGTTCTCAACGCATCCATGGAGCCCGGTTTCACGGTGCTGTCCAGGCTGCCCGAGAACAGGTAAACCTTGGAAGCCTGCAGGTTGGCTACCGGGTCAATCAGCCCCTGGTTGGCCCAGTTGTTGGTGGTGGTCACCAGGGCACTGGTGGGAATACCCGCAGGGCTGGCCATGCAGCGCCCGGTGGCATTGGTGACGGAGCCTTCAGCGCAGTAGAACGGCCCGCCCGCCACAATGCCAGCGCCCTTCTGGAACGTGGCGGAGTACGCCACGTGCAGTTGCACCGCCATGAAACCGCCTGAAGACAAGCCGGACACGGTGGTCTGGGTTTTGTCGATTTTCAGTTGCGGCAGGGTTACAGCGGCGCAGGCTGCGCCGCTCGCCATGGCAACTGCCAGGGCGGTGATGCGCGATAACTTGAACGTCATGATGCTTGTCTCCAGGTTGTGAAAAACGGGCCCCGGTGTGTCCCAGGTTCTGCAATCAAACAGTGAGCAAAAAGAGGGGCGGTCGCCCCCGTGAAACGGTCGACTCAACGTTTGTTGCGAATCGGCACGTTCATCTCGGCCGGCAGAATTTCCTTGACCAGATGCAGGTCGGCCATGGTGCCCACCTTGGCTCCGGGTGCCACGCGAAAGTGATACATCGACTGCATGGCCTGGTGATCTTCCTTGCGGAAGGTCATCGTGCCTTTGGGGGTTTCAAAGCTCATGCCTTCCATGGTGGCAATCAGCTTGTCGGTGCCGGTGTCGCCATTGGTCTTTTTCAGCGCAGTGACGATGGCCATTGCCGATGCAAAGCCACCTGCCGTGAAGAAATCGGGTGGTGATTTGTATTTCTGGTAGTGGCTGGTCACCAGGTGCAAATTGACCGGGTTTTTTGAGAATCCGAAGTAGTAGTACGCCGCGCCTTCCATGCCGGGGAACTGGTTGTAGGCCACCAT
>JAYUXO010000249.1:0-3837 GCA_043753505.1 Comamonadaceae bacterium | reverse complement strand
GCGACATGCCTGCAGCTCCCAGAAGTTACGCTTGTCTGGCATTGTGCTGCCAGCGGGCTGTTCGGCTGTGGTCATCTCACGGCTCCCCTTTTTCGCGGGCTGGGCGCGGCGGCGGTGGGCGACGAAAAGCTGACGGCGCGAAGGCTTCCGGGCTGTACTGTTGGATTGACGGACGTTGTCCAGCTGGTTCAGCTTGGCCCAGTGGCGGTCACGCAGCGGGCGGTGCCGACCGCGTTGATCACCGGTTTCAACCCGTTTTTGGGGCATTCCGCCACAGTCATGAGACTATTGTTGCTACATATTTAATAGCTGCTTGAGCAGCATCCAAAAGGGTTGATGCCCAATTTCGCCATAAATCATCTGCGCAGCTGAAAAATGACCGTCCTCACGCTGGGCTGAGTGTTTTGAACTAAGGTCGCCGCATGAACACCGCCACACCCACCGCTGCGCAAAAATTCACCCCCGCCCGTTTCTGGCAAATGGGCTGGCGCAGCCTGATGCGCGACCTGCGGGCGGGCGAGTTGCGTTTGTTGATCGTGGCCGTCACCCTGGCGGTGGCGGCACTCACGGCAGTGGGTTTTTTTGCTGACCGTTTGCAAGGCGGTTTGATGCGTGATGCCCGCCAGTTGCTGGGCGGCGACGCGGTGATTGCCAGCGACAACCCCACGCCGCAAATTTTTATTGACGAGGCGCGCCGCCTGGGCCTGCAAGTGGCGGGCACGCTGGGTTTTCCCACCATGGGCCGGGCCACGGAAGGGCAGGGCGGTGCCAGCAAACTGGTGGCCCTGAAGGCGGTGCAGGCGGGCTACCCGCTGCGCGGCAAGCTCACCGTGGCCGACGCGCCCGACAGCCCTGGCCAAGCCACACGCGAGGTGCCAGCGCAAGGCCAGGTGTGGGTGGACGCTTCGCTGCTGGAGTCGCTGCAGCTTGAATTGGGCGACAAACTGTTGGTGGGCGATGCCAGCCTGCGCATCAGTCGCATCATCGTCAACGAGCCCGACCGGGGCGCTGGTTTTGCCACGCTGGCCCCACGCGCCATGATCTCCAGCGCTGACATTTTGGCTACCAACCTCATTCAACCCGCCAGCCGCGTGACCTACCGCATGGCGGTGGCAGGCACCGACAGCCAGGTGCGCGCTTACAGCCAGTGGGCCGATGCAGAGTTGAAGAAAGGCGAGTCACGCGGTGTCCGGCTCGAATCCTTCGAAGGTGGCCGCCCCGAAATGCGGCAAACGCTTGACCGCGCCGAAAAATTCTTGAACCTCGTGGCCTTGCTGGCCGCACTGCTGAGCGCCGTGGCCGTGGCCCTGGCCGCGCGCGGATTTGCCGCCAGCCACCTGGACGACTGCGCCATGCTGCGCGTGCTGGGCCAGCCCCAGCGCACCATAGCCCTGGCTTACACCTTTGAATTTGCGCTGGTGGGCCTGTTTGCCGCGCTGCTGGGCGTGGCCATTGGCTTTGCGGTGCACCACGTATTTGTGTTGCTGCTGGCCGGCCTGGTCGATGCAGCTTTGCCCGCGGCCACCTTGTGGCCCGTGTTTTTTGGCGTAGGCATGGGGCTGACCTTGATGTTTGCCTTCGGCCTGCCGCCAGTGTTGCAACTGGCGCAGGTGTCCCCGCTGCGCGTGATTCGCCGCGATGTGGGCAACCTTAAACCAGCGTCGTTGGCGGTGTTGGGTCTGGGTGTGGCGGGCTTTGCGGCGCTGTTGATTGCGGCTAGCAGTGACTTGTTGCTGGGTGCCATTGCGGTGGGTGGTTTTGCGGTGGCGGTGGTGCTGTTTGCGGGGCTGAGCTGGGTGGCCGTCAAGCTGCTGCGCTGGGTGGTCAATGAAGCCACGGCCCCACGCTGGTTGGTACTGGCCACACGGCAGATTTCTGCCCGCCCGGCCTACACGGTGGTGCAGGTCAGCAGCCTCGCGGTGGGTCTGCTCGCGCTGATTCTGCTGGTGCTCCTGCGCACCGACCTGATCGCCAGTTGGCGCAAAGCCACACCCATTGACGCACCCAACCGCTTTGTCATCAACGTGCAGCCCGACCAGGGCGATGCGTTTCAAGCCATGTTGAAAAGCGATGGCGTCAAGCGCTATGACTGGTACCCCATGATCCGCGGCCGCTTGATTGCGGTCAACGGCCAGACCGTCTCGCCCGACAGCTACACCGAAGACCGCGCCAAGCGCCTGGTGGACCGCGAGTTCAACCTGTCCAACACCGCGCAGCAGCCCGGCCACAACCCACTGATAGCAGGAACTTGGACAGCCGGACAGGGCGACACCATCAGTGTGGAAGAAGGCATTGCCAAAACCCTGAACCTGAAGATGGGAGACAGCCTGCGCTTTGACATTGCAGGCATTCAAAAAGAAGCGCGTGTGACCTCGTTGCGCAAGGTCGACTGGGGCTCCATGCGGGCCAATTTTTTCGTGATTTTCCCGGTCGATCAGTTGGCTGATGTGCCGGTGACCTACATGAGTGCTTTTCGCGCGCCCGACAAAAAAGGGTTCGACAACCAGATGGTGAAAACCTTCCCCAACATCACCAACGTGGACATGACCGCCACCATCACACAAGTGCAGGGCGTGCTTGAAAAGGTGATTCGTGCGGTGGAGTTTTTGTTCGCTTTCACCCTGGCTGCCGGCGTGGTGGTGCTGTTTGCCGCCGTGACCGCCACGCGTGAGGAGCGCGCCCGCGAATTTGCCATCATGCGGGCTGTGGGCGCGCGCTCCAGCCTGCTGCGCCAGGTGCAGCGCGCCGAGTTGATTGGTGTGGGCCTGCTGGCGGGCTTTCTGGCCAGCCTGGTGGCCGTGGTGGTGGGCTGGGGCCTGGCCCGTTTTGCTTTTGAATTTGACTGGACTGCCTCACCGCTCGTGCCGCTGGTGGGTGCGTTGACTGGTGCCCTGCTGGCCTGGGCGGCAGGCTGGTGGGGCTTGCGCGAGGTGCTCAACCGGCCCGTGGTGCAGACCCTGCGGCAGGCGGCGCAATAAACACCATGCAAATTCAAGAAAAACCACCGTTTGACACGCCCTTCGAATGGATAGGCGGGCAAGACAAGGTGCGCGCCCTGGTCGAGCGCTTTTACGACCTGATGGACCTGGACCCCGCCTACGCCGCCCTGCGTGCCGTGCACGGCAGCGAGCTGAGTGAAGCACGCCAGCGCCTGTTCTGGTTCTTGTGCGGCTGGCTGGGCGGCCCGCAGCTCTACACCGAGCGCCTGGGCCACCCCATGCTGCGTGCCCGCCACCTGCCCTTCAAGATCGGCATCCTGGAGCGCGACCAGTGGCTGGCCTGCATGGACCAGGCGATGGGCGAAACCGGAGTTGATTACGCGTTGCGCAAGCGTTTACAGCAAAGCTTTTTCCAGACGGCGGACTGGATGCGCAACGTGGGGGTGTGAAGCAGCTCGCTGCACACGCTCAGGTGCTGCGCGCCTCATTAACCACCACCACACAACCCGCAATTCGCCACTGCCGGTTGACTTGTTGGAGGCTGTAGGCCGCCAGCCATGGCCTACCCCCGGTGTCGGTCATCTGCACGCGCAAAAGCACCTGCTCACCCTGCATTTCGGGTTTGAGGAAGATGGTGGTGACGGGTCGGTACACCACCGGGTATTGCTGCCTGACCATGGCCAGAAAGTTGGGCGCGGTTTCAAACATTTTTTGAATGGTGGGTGCCGCGTACGAAAAAGCCTTTTGCGCGTCGTCGGCCGCAAACGCTGCCAGTTGCGCTTGCACCACGGTGATGACTGCTTTCTCGTCGGCCGCCCGCAACGTGGCGGCTGGCGCGTTGCTCAACACCATCATCATCAGCACTGCCACTGCGACCGCCATGCAGCGCTGCAAGGTC
>JAYUXO010000248.1:0-2500 GCA_043753505.1 Comamonadaceae bacterium | reverse complement strand
CTGAAGAAAGAAAACAGCGGGGTAAGCTTATTCACATTAGTTGCGATTGCCGCATTGACCGCGCTGGCGGCGTTGGGCAATCCATAGCCTAATTGATCCGTGCGTTGGTTGACCAAATTTCCACTCTGGCGGATGATATTGCTAACCTGTAGGTAGCTCAGTCGTGGATTGACCGAGCGAACTAAGCCTGCCAACGCACTCACATGTGGGGCGGACATTGAGGTACCCGTACAAGTCCCAACACCATCGCCATACCCGTTTGCAAACCGGGTGCCAGACAAGTCATACTCATCTACGTCGCCACACAGATTAGGATAATAAGTACTGTTTGCCGTGATGGTGGAAACAATATTTTTAGCTGGTGCCACAACTCCATCTATCGTTGCGTAGTTAGTTCCGCCAGAGAAGTCCGACCAAGCCGCACCCAAGGCACCCGGAACTGGCACGGCAAGTTCTGTACCGCCAACAACCAAAATTGAAAACTGTGAAGCAAAATTTATCGGAGACGGTAAATTGCTTAGGTTTTTATTGAAGTTTCCCGCAGATTCAACAATAAGTACATCACGCTCTTTCGCGTAAGCAAGTGCACTACATATAGGGTGCACGTAATCGCTGCAGGAAAATGGTGGCGTGTTAGGGTTGTCACCAGTCAGATCGCCACTCCAATTAATGACCTGCATACCTCCGTCCACCGCCTTGTTAATACCTGCTACATAGTTAGCGACAGTCGCAGTATTTCCGATATAAACATTGTTATATGGTGCAGTTTCAGTATTATTGAGCGTTGGAAATGGGGTAATACTGCAGTTGACACACCCACCTGCAACTCCACCACCTGGGCGATATGGGTCTGTGAAGCTACCATTATTCGATTGCGCACCAATTATTCCTGCAACGTGGGTAGCATGATCGTTAAGAATCCGTATATTATGATTATTTACTGTAGGTGGATTCCCGGTTAAAACTGCCCCAGGCATTAGATGGTCTCGATAGTTTGATTTTAAATCAGGATGAACAGTAAATGGCGGGGTGTTGGCTGCCCCCATTCCATAGTTTCCAGGATATCCTGGCTCAAGTAACCCAACATGAGCACGTCCACGCACAGAATTCCACGCCAGTGGAAAAGTCATGGCGTTCAGTCCCCATTGATAGTTTGGATTGGCATTCATACCAAACACCCCGAGCGGGGCGGAGAAGTACGGGTCGTTTGGCACCCAAGATACTGCAACAGTATGGTTATTGACCGCTGACGCAACTGTACTTTTATCACGCTGAAACTGCTTTTGCGCCGCCTGTGCCGCACCCACTGTCGAATACCGCAGCACGATATAGCGCTCCAGCAACTCACGTGGTGCATTGAATTCAGCTCCCCGCACCCGATCTTCATCACTCATGCGCTCTGTCCACAGTACAAAGCGGGCGTGCATGGCACCTTGCACGGCAGCGGTCGTCTTTTGATCCTTGTTTTGAACGGCTGCTACAAAGGCACGTTCCAGGCCGGTGGGTTTGCTGGCAGCTGCGGCATCTGCCTGTGCTGGCAGGATTTTTTGAATGTTGGCGGTGTTGGCGTAGTTCAGCAGCACGATCAGTTCGTTGGTTTCGGCAGTTTTGCTGTCGACTAATAGCTCCACAGATGGCGCTGCCATCACCTCAGGTGCAACTGGTTTGACGGCCGGGCCTATCTTGCGTGCAAACGCACGCTGGTTATACGGGCCTTTTTCTGCTAAATCGTTTGGGGTTTGAGCTACCGCTGCCCCCCCCCGAGAAGTGCCAGGGCGACAAGCCCTGAGCCGATGCGTGAAAGTATGTGCATGTGAATTCCCCTTTGGTTGCACGCCCAAGAAAGCCGACGCGTGATGAAGTTGCGCGTTGCGTTGACAGTACGCAACGCGCATGACAATTTGATCACGAAAAAAGGCTCAAATTGCGCTGATTTGTGTGTTTTATTTACATGCTTTGCCGCTTCCAGTGCGCCGCTAACTAATTGCCCGCCTGTCTTTTGGGGTCTGGGTAGGTTAGCTCCGGCAGGCTCATCGTTACAAGTCCAGTCCGGGGAAGGCTTCCTCGGCCATGTCGGTCATTACCCCAGTCGCTCCCTCGCCAGCGCCGCCCCCGCCCCCAACGCCTGCAGCTTGGCCAGCGCCACCTCGCGGCTCATGGGAGCCAGGCCACAGTTGGTGCACGGGAACAGGCGGTTTTTGGGCACGTATTGCAGAGCCATGGCAATGGTGTCGGCCACTTGCTCTGGCGTTTCCACCACATCGCTGGCTACGTCAATCACGCCCACCATCACGTCTTTGCCCTCCAGCAGGCGCATCAGGTCTGGCGGCACGTGGGAGTGGTAGCACTCCAGGCTGACTTGCTGGATGCTGCTTTTGGCCAACGCCGGGAACACCTGTTCGTATTGGCGCCACTGGTCGCCAAGGGTGTTTTTCCAGTCGGTGTTGGCTTTGATGCCGTAGCCGTAACAGATGTGGACGGCTGTGGTGCACGCAAGTCC
>JAYUXO010000247.1:0-3864 GCA_043753505.1 Comamonadaceae bacterium | reverse complement strand
TTGGAGAAAACAATGAATCTTAGCAATCGTTTAGGGTTGCTGGGTCGTAAGGTGGGCATGATGCGTCTGTTCACTGATGATGGGGATACAGTGCCCGTCACAGTGGTTGATGTTTCAAGCAACCGGGTCACCCAGGTCAAAACGCAGGAAACTGACGGCTACGTGTCCTTGCAGGTCACTTTTGGTTCGCGCAAAGCGTCGCGCGTTACCAAGCCAGCAGCAGGTCACTTGGCAAAAGCGGGTGTAGAAGCTGGCGAAATCATTCAGGAATTTCGGGTGACGTCTGATGTTGCTGCCAAGTATGCAGCGGGCGTTATTGTTCCTGTTGCAGATATCTTTGCTGTCGGGCAAAAGGTTGACGTACAGGGTACGACAATTGGTAAGGGATTTACTGGCACGATCAAGCGTCATCACTTCAAGTCGCAGCGCGCTTCCCACGGTAATAGCCGTTCGCACAACGTGCCTGGCTCGATTTCGATGGCGCAAGATCCCGGTCGCGTTTTTCCGGGCAAAAAGATGTCTGGTCACTTGGGTGTCGATACGGTCACCACCCAGAATCTTGACGTTGTTCGCATCGATGAGGCCCGTCAGTTGCTGCTCATCAGGGGTGCTATTCCTGGGTCCAAAGGTGGATTTGTGACGGTGCGGCCTGCGATCAAAACAAGGCCAGCCACAGATTTGAAAGGAGCTAAGTGATGCAACTAGAGCTCTTGAATGACCAAGGTCAGGCATCAGCCAAGTTTGATGCGCCAGAAACTGTTTTTGGTCGCGCATACAACGAGGACTTGATCCACCAAATCGTGGTGGCTTATCAGGCTAACGCCCGTCAGGGCACACGCGCTCAGAAAGATCGCGAGCAGGTTCATCATTCCACGAAAAAGCCCTTCAAGCAAAAAGGTACGGGTCGCGCACGTGCGGGTATGACGTCTTCGCCACTGTGGCGTGGAGGTGGTCGGATTTTCCCAAATATGCCTGATGAGAATTTCAGCCAGAAAATTAATAAAAAAATGTATCGCGCTGGCATGGCGTCCATCTTTTCTCAGTTGGCGCGTGAAGGTCGCTTGGCCGTTTTGGATTCGCTTACTGTGGATTCACCAAAAACAAAGCCGCTGGCGGCTAAGTTTAAAGCCATGAATCTTCAGTCGGTTCTGGTGATTGCTGAAGAGGTTGATGAAAACCTTTACTTGGCATCCCGTAACTTGGTGAATGTTTTGGTCGTCGAGCCTCGCTACGCCGATCCGGTGTCGCTGGTTCACTACAAAAAAGTGCTGGTTACCAAAGGTGCCATTGACAAGCTCAAGGAGATGTTCGCATGAGCGCACCTGTAAAACCATTTGATGAAGGTCGATTAATGCAGGTTTTAATCGCTCCCATAGTGTCTGAAAAGGCAACGATGGTGGCGGATAAAACCAACACCGTGACCTTTAAAGTGCTGCAAAGCGCCACCAAGCCTGAAATCAAGGCCGCTGTGGAGTTGATGTTCAAGGTCGAAGTGAAGGGCGTGTCTGTTGTTAATACAAAAGGTAAAACCAAGCGCTTTGGCAAGTCTATTGGCCGTCGCGACAACGTGCGCAAGGCCTATGTGATGCTCAAGCCGGGTCAAGAGTTAAACCTGTCTGGGGAGGCCGCTTAGTCATGGCAGTCATCAAGATGAAACCGACCTCACCCGGCCAGCGGGCCGTGGTCAAGGTCACGCGTGATCATTTGCATAAAGGTGATCCGTACGCGCCGTTGTTGGAGCCGCAGTTCCAAAAAGCGGGTCGCAACAATAATGGGCATATCACGACGCGCCACAAAGGTGGCGGGCATAAGCATCATTACCGTGTTGTGGATTTCGTGCGCAACAAAGACGGCATTCCAGCAAAAGTTGAGCGCATTGAATACGACCCTAACCGTACGGCACACATCGCTTTGGTGTGCTACGCCGATGGTGAACGGCGCTATATCATTGCGCCACGGGGCTTAGAAATTGGCAGTACCTTGTTGAGCGGTGCCGAAGCACCGATCCGAGCTGGTAACACGCTGCCAATTCGTAATATCCCAGTGGGTTCGACCATTCACTGCATAGAGCTGCAAATTGGGAAAGGTGCCCAGATTGCGCGCTCGGCAGGTACGTCAGCCACACTACTTGCCCGCGAAGGCACCTATGCCCAGGTACGTATGCGCTCTGGCGAAGTTCGCAAAATCCACATTGAATGCCGCGCCACCATCGGCGAAGTTGCCAACGAAGAACACAGCCTGCGTCAGCTGGGAAAAGCCGGTGTCAAGCGATGGATGGGTATTCGCCCAACAGTACGCGGTGTTGCGATGAATCCAGTCGATCACCCTCACGGTGGTGGTGAAGGCCGTACCGGTGAAGGTCGTCACGCGGTAGATCCGTGGGGCAATCTCACAAAGGGATATCGCACCCGCAACAACAAGCGTACACAAGTGATGATCGTGTCACGTCGTAAAAAATAAGGTGTAAGCAATGACTCGCTCTCTCAAAAAGGGTCCGTTTGTTGACCACCATCTGGTAGTCAAGGCAGACAGGGCCATTACGACAAAAGACAAAAAACCAATCAAAACCTGGTCGCGCCGCTCAATGGTGTTGCCTGAGTTCATTGGTTTGACAATTGCTGTACACAACGGCAAGCAGCATGTACCGGTCTATATTACCGACCAGATGGTGGGCCACAAGTTGGGTGAATTTGCCCTGACGCGCACCTTCAAAGGTCACCCAGCCGACAAAAAAGTCGTGAGAAAGTAAGGAAAAGACCATGGAAACACGTGCAGTCCTTCGGGGCGTCCGTTTGTCGGTCGATAAAGGCCGTTTGGTTGCCGATTTGATTCGCGGCAAAAAAGTTGACCAAGCTTTGAACATCTTGACATTCACGCAGAAAAAAGCGGCCGGAATTCTTAAGAAAGTGTTGGAGTCCGCTATTGCAAATGCTGAGCACAACGATGGCGCTGACATTGATGAACTCAAAGTCAAGACCATTTATGTTGAGCAAGGCACCACGCTCAAGCGATTTACCGCGCGCGCCAAAGGCCGCGGCAACCGTATCAGCAAGCCCACGTGCCATGTGTACGTGACGGTTGGCAACTAACAGGGCCGGAAAGAAATATGGGACAAAAAATCCACCCCACCGGTTTTCGCCTGTCAGTCAGTCGCAACTGGTCAAGCCGCTGGTATGCCAGTAACAAAGACTTTGCCGGCATGCTGGCAGAAGACATCAAGGTACGCGAGTACCTGAAAGTTAAACTCAAAAATGCGGCCGTGTCGCGCGTGCTGATTGAGCGTCCGGCCAAAAACGCGCGTATTACCATTTTCTCGGCTCGTCCAGGCGTGGTGATCGGCAAGAAGGGCGAAGACATCGAGCTGCTCAAGAAAGAGCTGGCTGCCAAACTGGGCGTGCCCGTCGCAGTCAACATTGAAGAAGTGCGCAAGCCTGAAATTGATGCCAAATTGATTGCTGACAGCATCACCCAGCAGCTCGAAAAACGCATCATGTTCCGCCGTGCGATGAAACGCGCCATGCAGAACGCAATGCGTTTGGGTGCCCAGGGCATCAAGATCATGTCGTCCGGTCGTTTGAACGGTATCGAGATTGCGCGCTGCGAGTGGTATCGCGAAGGTCGGGTGCCCCTTCACACTCTGCGCGCCGATATTGACTACGGTACGTCAGAAGCAAAAACGACCTACGGCATCATTGGTGTCAAGGTCTGGGTTTACAAGGGTGACACCCTCGGCAGAAACGACGCTCCAGCGGCTGTTGAACTTCGCGCTGACGACGAACGCCGCCCACGTGGCCCACGCCGTGATGCTCGTCCTGGTGACCGCCCAAGTAGCGACCGTCGTGCCCCTGCGCCCGGTGGTGCTCG
>JAYUXO010000246.1:0-3864 GCA_043753505.1 Comamonadaceae bacterium | reverse complement strand
GCCCGACGACCCGGGTGTGGAGAGTTTGCGCAGTTTGCGCACCGCGTTGCAATTTGCCCTGCTTACGGCGAGCAACAACATTGTCATGATTACCGGTCCCACCCCCGGCGTGGGTAAATCATTTACCAGCGCCAATTTCGCCGCGTTATTAGGTGCCGGTGGCAAACGGGTATTGTTGATTGACGCTGATCTGCGCCGGGGCCATATTCATCAATACTACGGTGTGGAGCGTTCCGGCGGCCTGACCGAACTCATTACCGGTGGTCACACCCTGGCGCAGGTACTGCGTCGTAGTGTCAGTACCAACGTTGATCTGATCACCACCGGCGTGCTGGCCGTTAATGTGGGTGAGTTATTGCTGTTGCCATCACTCAAGCAGTTGTTTCGCTCACTGTCGACACACTATGACTTGATATTGGTCGACACCCCGCCCGTGCTCGCCGTGTCAGATTCGCAAGTCATCGCGCCCAATGCCGCAACCGTATTCATGGTGATGCGCGCCGACATCAGCACTTTGAGCGAACTGCGTGAAAGCACCCGGCGGCTTGAGCAGGTAGGCGTGACCGTCAAAGGCGTGATATTTAACGACCTGAATCTGGACAGCCGCCGCTACCGCTACGGCTACAAATATTCCAGCTACCAGTATGTCAATTACAACTACAACGCAAAGTCAAAGGCGTTGAGCAAGCGGTAGTGAATGCGGACAACCTCAAACTTGCATTCACTTTGCCGCCAGCGGCAATGTGGCTGGCCGAAAACCCCATCTCAACCTTCCCGCCGAAGGCGGGAAGGAGCAAGACACCCTAGCTGACCTGCGTGTGAACAGCTAATTTGTTAACCGCAATACCCGCCGACGGAACCGCCGACACTACGACGGGTGAAACACTTTGAGGCAGCATTTGCCCGCCCCTCAATTCCTCCAGATGCACCCAGTCCACCACGCCACCGTCAGGTTGATATCCGGGAACAATTTGCTGCAACAACAGCCGCACGGTTGCCACATCGTTAGCATCCAAAGCCAAGGTCAGCTTGGCTAAATATGCCTGCAGCTCTGCCCACGGCAAAAAATCTTCATTCGCCTTGAATATCTTGGGATGCTGCGTGGTAAGCGGGTTGTCGCCAATCAACAGCTCCTCATAAAGCTTTTCGCCAGGACGCAAGCCCGTCACGTTTATTTCAATGTCACCATTTGGCTGCACATCGTTGCGCACGGCCAAGCCTGATAGCTCGATCATCCGGGTGGCCAGGTCAATGATTCGCACCGGTTTACCCATATCCAGCACAAATACATCGCCTCCCTGCGCCATGGCACCGGCTTGGATCACCAGCTGCGCGGCTTCTGGAATGCTCATCAGGTAGCGCGTCATATCTTTATGGGTCAAGGTCACTGGCCCGCCTTTTTTGATCTGGTCTCTAAAAAGCGGCACCACCGAGCCCGATGAACCCAGCACATTGCCAAACCGAACCATGGTGAATTTGGTTTGCCAGCCCCGGCTGCCCAAGCTGGCAGCCAGTGCCTGCAAAAGCATTTCCGCCAGGCGCTTGCTGGCACCCATCACGCTGGTGGGCCGCACGGCTTTGTCTGTGCTCACCAACACAAAATCAGCCACACCATGCGCCGCCGCCGCCAAAGCCGCGCTCAAGGTTCCCATCACATTGTTTTTAATGCCTTCTGCCGGGTTGTGCTCCACCAACGGTACATGCTTGTAGGCGGCCGCGTGGTACACGGTATGCGGCTTCCAGGTGCGCATGATCTCGTGCATGCGGCCTTCGTCGCGCACAGAAGCCAGCAGCGGTACCAGGATCACTTCGGCATTGGGAATTGCGAGTTGCACCAGTTGCACCTGCTGCAGCTCCTGGTGAATGCTGTACAGCGCATATTCGTTCAGCTCAATTAACAGCAGTGTCAAAGGCCTTGACCGAATAATCTGCCGACACAGCTCACTGCCAATAGAGCCGCCAGCCCCCGTGACCAGAACCACTTTCCCAGTAATATTTTTTTGCAACAGCAGTGCATCAGGTGGCACCGTGTCGCGTCCCAGCAAGTCTTCAATATCCAGCTCAATCAAATCGTTCACACGCACATTGCCCTGCGCCAGCTCCATCAAACCAGGAATAGACCGCACCGACACACGTACCTCGCGCATTCGCTGGAGAATGTCATTACGTCGCTGGCGGCTTGCTGATGGAATGGCCAGCAGCACATCGCTCACCATCAGTTGCTCAATGAGCTGCTCCAGATTTTGGGGGCTGTAAATGTGCAGACCGTTAATCTCCTGTCCATGTAATCGCGGGTCGTCGTCCAGAAATCCAACAGCATGCATCTGACGACTGCTACGCATGGCATCGACCAGTTGCCGACCGGCTTCGCCCGCGCCGTAAATCAATACTTTCGAGGTTGCGTCCCGGCGCACCGCTCTCAGATAAGTGCCACTCAAAATATAGCGCGCCAGTACCCTCGACGCCCCCACCCCCAGCAACAACAACAACGGCTGAATAAATCCAACCGACCGCGGCACGCCTGGCAGTGCCACCGTGGTCAGCAGCGCCGCGTAAATGGTGCCATATATCACCATGGCCTTGGTCACGGCCAGCAGCGCCACCGAATTGGCATGCCGGAATATGCCGCGGTACAAACCCGAAAGCACAAAAACGGGCAACGCAAATACCAACGACAACCCCACCGCAATCCAGTGGTTGGTTTGCATGGCCACCACTTCATCAAGCCGCAAACACAGCGCGAGCCACACCGTGAATACGCACAGCAAAGCGTCAGCTGTCAGCGCCAGCAAACGCTTGACAGCTCGGGGCAGGCTTAATAAGTGCATGTGTTCAAGCAAACTGCTTAACTTCTGCGTGCGTTGCAGACGCTTCACTCAATACCTGCGATACCACCGCCACGGTTTTGGTAATTTCTGCCTCTGTGAGCGTGGGGTGCACCAAAAACATCAGACTGGTTTCGCCCAATTCTTTGGCCACCGGCAACCGCACTGGGGGCCGCCAACCGGTATCGTCAAAAGCTTTTTCCAAGTACACCTCGGAGCACGAACCCTGGTAGCAGGGCACGCCCGCCGCGTTAATGGCCGCAACAATGCGGTCGCGGCTCCAGCCTGCCGCCAAATGCTCCGGCTGCACATACACATAGCACTTGTAGGCCGCATGCCTGCAGCTGCTTTGCATAGAGCAGCCTGTGTCAAAGCCTGCGACACAGTCAGGGTTGCCTGCGTCCGCACACCGGTTTTGAGCGCACTGAAATGCGGGTACCCGCACAGCAGCGTGGGGCTTACAGGCCGCCCAAATCGCCTGCGCGTTGGCAAGCCTTTTGGCTGACCAGTCAGCCATGGCGCGCAGCTGTATGCGACCAATGGCACCTTGCACTTCCAGCATTCGCCAATTGGTCCCAAAACCTTCGTGCACCCACCGAAACCCCGGCGGATGTTGGCGCTCATACACCGCCGCATAAGACTTGCCATGGTCTTTGTATGACCACATGGCTTGCCACAGTGCCTCGTCGTTGGTGGTGACCATGCCGCCCTCGCCGCCAGTGGTCATGATTTTGTCCTGGCAAAAAGACCAGGCACCAATATGCCCAATCGACCCCACGCTGCGATTTTTATAACGAGCGCCATTGGCCTGTGCACAGTCTTCAATCACTTTTAATTGGTTTGTATGGGCCAACGCCATGATGGGATCCATATCACAAGGCCAACCACCCAGGTGCACACAAATAATAGCCTTGGTGCGTTTGGTCAACACTTTCGCAATGGTTTGCGCCGTCATATTCCCGCTGTCAGCGTCAATATCAGCAAAAACGGGTATGGCCCCCGCATTCACCACGCACGATATGCTGGCAATAAACGTACG
>JAYUXO010000245.1:0-3874 GCA_043753505.1 Comamonadaceae bacterium | reverse complement strand
CTGCTGGGCCACAGTGATGTGTCCACCACCATGATTTACACGCATGTGCTCAAGGTGGCGGCGGGTGGCACCGCCAGCCCGCTGGATGCGCTGCTGGCGGCTCACGTGTAGCGTAAATGGCTTTACAAGGCTTTTGGGCCTCTAGCCCTTGTATTACTTGCTAAAGCAGCTATCAATTCAGGAGTATTTGAAAACAATGTTCATCATTGCATCACCGCGGTTCCCGGCGGTTGCGCGTCGGGTGCGGTGAAGATCTGCGCCGCATCCACCGGGTCAAACCGGTACTGCTGGCCGCAAAAATCGCAGCCCACCTCAATGTCGCCGCGCTCGGCCACGATGCTGTCGGCCTCTTCTTGCCCCAGGCTGCGGATCATGCGCACCACGCGCTCGCGGCTGCAGGTGCAGGCAAAGCGCGGGCCTGAGGAGTCTTTGGCGGGTACAAAGCGCAGCACTTTTTCTTCCCAGAACAGGCGGTGCAGGATGGTGTCCACGTCCAGTGTGAGTAATTCGTCCTGTGTGAGGGTGCTGGCCAGGATGGACAGGCGGTTGTAGTCCTCGCTCTGGCCGATGCCATCTTCGTTTGACTGAAGGTTGTTCTCCCCACTGCTGGGCAAGCGCTGAATCAACAAGCCCGCGGCCACCTCATCATTGGCCGCCAGCACCAGCGTGGTGTCCAGCTGCTCGGACTGCAACATGTAGTGCTGCAATACCTGGCTCAGGTTATCGAGCTTCTCGCGCTGGTCGCCAAACAGCGGCACCACGCCCTGGTAGGGCTGCTGTCCGGGAAACTTGTCTTTGGGGTCTAGCGTGATGGCGCAGCGGCCCTGGTTGCTGACGTTGACGAGTTGGCTCAACCGGTCGCCAATCGCCACCTGCCCCACTACGGTGGCGGTGGCGCGCAAGCTCAAGTCGGGCTGAATTTCGGCCACCACGAGCTTGACCGGGCCATCTCCCCAGATTTGCAAGATCAGCGCACCGTTGAACTTGATGTTGGCCTGCATCAGCGCGCCTGCGGCCACCATCTGCCCCAGCAACTCGCGCACGGGCGGCGGGTATGCGCCGGTGGTGGTGTTGGCGGCGCGGCGCTTCAAGATTTCTTGCCACGCATCGGTCAGACGCACGACCATCCCGCGCACGGGCAGGCCGTCGAAGAGGAATTTGTGCAATTCAGACATCAGCTGATTTTCCTCAAACCCGACGCAAAGCGCCGCGCGTTGTCTACGTAATGCTGCGCGCTGACTTTCAGCTTGGCTACCGCCGCATCGTCCAGGGTGCGCACCACCTTGGCGGGGCTGCCGATGATCAGTGAGTTGTCGGGGAATTCTTTGCCCTCGGTCACCACACTGCCTGCGCCCACGATGGAGTTTTTGCCGATCCGGGCGTTGTTCAAAACGACTGCCTGAATGCCAATCAACGAGTTGTCGCCAACCGTACAGCCGTGCAGCATGACCTGGTGGCCCACCGTCACGCCCTCGCCAATGGTCAGCGGGCAACCCACATCGGCATGCAGCACCGACAGGTCTTGGATATTGCTGTTGGCACCAATGCGAATGGTCTCCGTGTCCCCACGAATCACCACGCCAAACCATATGCTGGCATGCGCGCCCAACTCGACCGCGCCGATAACCTGGGCACTGTCAGCGACCCACGCGCCCGCCTTCAGCAAAGGGGCTTTGCCGTCCAGTTCATACAAGGCCATTGAGTTGCTCCAGGTGAAAATTAGAATTGTAGATATGGCTTTGTTACCCCCACCTCGCGAACTGCGTGCCGCTGCGCTGGCAGCCCTTCAAACCGTCGATATTGAACGAAAAGTGGCTCTAGCCCCTTCATTAACTGCTCAAGCAGCTATGTATTCAATAGCAGACAAAAACCTCGCAGAACCCGCTGATCTGCCCGGCAGACCCTCACAACCTGCGTTGGTTGACCCCACCCAGGTCAAGCGCCGCTCCCCGCATACCCCCGCAGGCCTGGCCGCGCTGCTGCATGCCATTGCGCACATTGAATTCAACGCCATCAACCTCGCGCTGTACGCCATCTAACGCTTCGCCGACATGCTTGAAGCCTACTACCGTAACTGGGCCAAAGTAGCCGCCGAAGAAGCCCATCACTTCGGCTTGCTGCACGCCCAGCTACACCATATGGGGTATCAGTATGGCGACTTTCCCGCGCATGACGGCCTGTGGCAAATGGTCGGGAAAACCCGCTACGACATCACCGCCCGCATGGCCTTGGTGGCCCGAACCCTGGAAGCCCGCGGCCTGGATGCCACGCCACTCATCCAGGCCAAGCTGCGAACCGTCGCCATGCCGCCAGCGCTGCGCGTGGTCGAAACGCTGGACGCGATGCTGGTCGACGGGGTGGGCCACGTGGCCATTGGCAACCACTGGTACCGCTGGCTATGCGCGCGGGATGGTCTGGAACCAGTGGCGCATTACCGGGCCTTGGCGATGCAGTACAACGCACCCCGCTTGCAGCCGCCGTTCAACGAGGCAGCGCGCAGGCAGGCCGGGTTGAGTGATGAAGAACTGGCGGCGCTGCTGGCATGAAGTCAGGCCTAGTAGCTGCTACCCGAAGCCAGGCTTTCGAACTTGGTGATGGGCTTCAGGAAAGCCAGTTTGACGGTGCCAGTGGGGCCGTTGCGCTGTTTGCTGATGATGATCTCGGCGACGCCGGGCTCTTTGGAGTCTTTGTTGTAGTAATCATCGCGGTAGATAAACATGATCACGTCTGCATCCTGCTCGATGGCACCCGATTCGCGCAGGTCACTCATCATGGGCCGCTTGTCGGTTCGGGACTCGACCCCACGCGACAGCTGCGACAGCGCAATCACCGGGCATTGCAGCTCTTTGGCGAGCATCTTCAGGCCGCGTGAAATTTCACCCACCGCCGTGGCGCGGTTCTCGTCATTCATGCTGGCGGACACGCTCATTAACTGCAAATAGTCCACCACGATCAACCCCAACTTACCGCACTGACGTGCCAGACGGCGGGCGTTGGCACGCAGCTCGCTGACGCTCAAGCCGGGGCTTTCGTCAATGTGCAGCGACACATTGCGCAGCTTTTCAATGGCTTCGGTCAAACGCGGCCATTCCTCATCCTTGAGTTTGCCGGTGCGCAAATTGGTTTGGTCAATCCGGCCAATCGAGCCCACGATACGCACGGCCAGCTGCGACGCGCCCATCTCCATGGAGAACACGGCAACTGGCAAGCCTTCGTTCAAGGCCACGTGTTCTGCAATGTTGATGGCCAGCGCGGTTTTTCCCATCGACGGTCGAGCGGCCAACACAATCATGTCGCCGGCCTGAAAGCCGGAGGTCATGCGGTCCAGGTCGTAAAAACCGGTGGGCACGCCGGTGATGTCGTTCGGGTTGTCGGCCATTTCCTGCACGCGGTCCAGCAACTGAACCACCAGCGAGTCCATTCCCTGAAAACCCTGCTTCATGCGCGAGCCTTCCTCGTTGATGTTCAGGATGCGCTGCTCGGCGCTGTCCAGAATTTTGTCAACGGACAGGCCCTGCGTGTTGAAGGCACTGGCAGAAATCTCGTCGCTGGCACGCACCAGCTTGCGCAGGATGGACCGTTCACGCACGATCTCGGCGTAGCGGCGGATGTTGCCGGCACCTGGCACGTACTGCGCCAGCGAATTCAGGTAAGCCAGGCCACCCACTTCGTCACCCTTGCCCTGCATTTGCAGATGCTCATGAACGGTGATCACGTCCGCAGGCTTGGTGGCATTCACCAACGCACCAATAGCAGCGTAAATCAGCGCATGTTCGTAGCGGTAAAAGTCGCCATCGGTCAACAGGTCGCCTACACGATCCCAGGCAGCGTTGTCCAGCAGCAGGCCACCCAGTACGCTGGACTCCGCTTCCAT
>JAYUXO010000244.1:0-3881 GCA_043753505.1 Comamonadaceae bacterium | reverse complement strand
CTTGCATGTGGCTGCCGTAGTCCAACCAGTCCTCCACCGACACGGTTCCGCAGACAGCGTCACTTTGCTGCATCAACTGCGCTGCGAGCCAATCCGGTGCCACGGTCGTGTCCGCGTCGGTAAAAGCCAGCCAGCGTGCTCCAGAATCCAGCGCCCATTGCGCACCGGTTGCACGCGCAGTACCCACGTTGCGCACGCCCACAGTGAGCCAATGGCAACCACTGGCCTGCGCAATAGCCTGAGATTCGTCGGTACACGAGTCCAGCACAACGATGCGCACAACCGATTCACCAGCTAGCGTTGGGTGAAGGGCAGCGTGGCGCAGGGATTCCAGACACGCACCCAGGCAAGCTTCTTCGTTGTGGGCGGGAACAATGACAGCAATCACAGAAACTCCAAAGACAAAGCAGGCATCAGAAATCACCTCATACAAAAAAAACGAAGGTTAGGCGTGCGATCAAAATTTTTTTGTAGTCGTACGTTGAGGACGTTTGTAGGCCGCAGCCGTGGCATGTCGCACAACACAAGTTGGCGCTATCCAATGTCGCTTGAGCAGCGTTGCAGCAGCGATGAGACGGTCCGGAATGCTTGACTGTCGGGTCCCTGTCCTACACACCGCATACCCTGCGGCTGACGGAGTTGCTCACCCTCCAAATCTACGATTTACATAGCGACCTGGCTTCACGCCGTTCGCGTCTTACTAACTTTTTGGAGAACAGTGATGAACAAAGATCAAGTTTCAGGCCGCGTCGATCAAGCCAAGGGCAAAGTCAAAGAGGCCGCAGGCAAGCTGGTGGGAAACGACCGGCTGGAGGCCGAAGGCCAAGCTGATCAGGTTAAGGGCAAGGTAAAGGGGGCTTTTGGGGACACGAAAGAGCGCGTCAAAGACAAGGTCAACGACATCATTGATAAAACCAAGCGCTGATCAGGAGTTTTCGACATGAAACAGCGCATTCCATCTACCCGGTTGCCTGTGCGGGTGACCGGTCGCCTTGGTTTGCTGCTCCCGCTCAGTGTTGTGGCAGTAGCCCAGCTACTGGGCGCTTGCAGTGAGCGAGTGCCTGAGAAAACCGTCGGTCAGACCGTTGATCAGGCGATTAAAAGCACTCAACGGGCTGCGCAGTCAGCTGCCAGCGATGTGAAGCAGGGGATGGCCTCTGCAGGCGAAAGCGTTCGAAGCGCAACACAAGACATGCGCACCGGCAGCCAGGAAACCGCGCAAAACATGGAGGCCAAAATTGACGACGCTGCAATCACCACCTCCATCATGGCCAGCTTTGCCAAAGACTCGGAACTCAGCGCCATCAAAATTGATGTGGAAACCAAATCGGGTGCCGTTACCTTGATCGGACCTGCACCCAATAGCGCAGCGATCGAACGTGCCACAACGATTGCGCGTGGTGTGAAGGGCGTAACCAACGTGAGCAACAAGCTGGTGTTGAAAGCCGGTTAGCCGATAGCGCAAGAGTGTTGGCCCACAAACAAAAAGCCCAGCAATTGCTGGGCTTTTTTTAATGCTGAAACATTAGCGCAGACATTCAGCAAATGAACAAAAAAGTTGTCAAGGCCGCACAACCAGGGTGTTACGCACAGACTTCACGCCGCTGACTTGCCTGGCCAGTCGCTCAGCCTGACTTTTTTCAGCTTGTGACTTGGCAAAACCAGACAGTTGAACTTCGCCGTTAAGCGTTTCGACTTTGATGGCTGCGGTATCCACAGTTTTGTCTTCGATGTATTTGGCTTTAACGGACGTCGTCAGCGTCACATCGTCCACATAGGCACCGACGGTTTGCTGATCCCGCAAGACCGCGCAGCCTGCTGCCATAACCGAGAGGCCAAGGCTGGCGGCAAGCAGCCATGCGCGGGGGTTGATGAGTGCGGCTGCCTGTTTGAAGGTGCTGCAAGGGGAGACGCCGGATTTGAAAATCATCGTGTGCGTTTCTTGAAGAGTGTGGATAAGCGTTTCAGTGCGCGTTGCGGCGGTTGCGCGCGATCAATACGGCACTGGCAGCTGCGCCAACCACTGCGGCAATCAGCATCGACTGCATGGGCTTGCGGCCGACATAGTCAAAGGTGGCATCCAGGCTGCGGTTTAAGGTGTGCTGCACGCTGACGGCTGAATCCACCACCGCAGTTTGCCCGCGGCGAGCCAGCTCCTGGGCTTTATGTGCCATGGCACCGACAGCCGGGCTGATGGTGTCCTGCAGATTGCGCACGGCACCCACCGCTTTGTCGGCAGTCTTACCGGTTAGGCGGTTGGCTTCTGTTTCGAGTGACCACATGTCGGGTTTTGCGTCTGGGTTGTTGATCATGGTTTTTCCTTGAATGGTGAAATAAGTTGGCGTAATAAAAGAACCCGGGTTGGGCTTCGTCGCTATCGGTTTTTGACCAGACTGATCAAGAACGTCACAACGGCAATCGCAGCGAATATGAAAAACAGAATCTTGGCTATTTCAACGGCACCGGCGGCTATACCGCCAAAACCAAAAACAGCCGCAATCAATGCAATCACAAAAAATACAACGGCGTAGTGCAGCATGGGAAGCTCCAGTTATGCAGAGGTTTGTTCAGACGTTTCGGTATAAACATCTGATGACAAGAGTAGGTTTTGCAAACCTCTTTGCCAGTCGGTATGCAGTACGGTGACTTGCCAGACGGATTGCCAACGCCTCGTAGGAAGTTGCCTACCGACGCAGGTTTGATATGCGTTGCGTGGAGTTTCAAATCAAAAAAAGGCCGACAGCCCTTACCGATCCTGCTCAACCAGCTATCTATTTAGGAGTAACTACTGTTGCCTTGGCTACGCCGTTGGACGGTAGTTGGCGGGGTTGCACTTTTACTGCTTCGCACGCCAATCCCGGTGACTTGGCACGCACGGGCGTTTGTAGCGGAATGGCGGCTGACACGCGGGTGCCGTGACCAGGGCTGGACGAAACACTCAGCTGGCCGCCCGCGGCCTGCACCCGATGGCGCATGCCTTGAAGGCCGTGCGCGTTGTGGGCGATGGCCGATTCGTCAAAGCCCACACCGTCGTCCGTCACGGCAATCGTGATGTGATCGGTCATGTTTTGTAGACTGATGTCGACATGCACGGCCTGGGCGTACTTGCCCACATTGGTCAGCGCTTCTTGCACCAGGCGATATGCCGTGAGCTGCGCAGCATCGTCCAACGTGACCGGGTCGTCCAGATCGGTAGTAACTGAAATACCCGCGCGCTGGGCAAACTCGCGGCCCAGAATTTCAAGCGACGGTGCCAAACCCAGATTGGACAGCGACGATGGCCGCAGGTCTTCAATGACGCGGCGCTTCAGCGCAATGCCGTCGTTCAAAATTTGCGTCAATTCCTGTATGCGCTCCTGCAACTCCGCAGCGCCGGGGTCCAGACGGGATTTCACCCGCATCACATTTAATTTCGCGGCGGTCAGCAGCGCACCCAGCTCGTCATGCAGTTCGCGCGCCAGGTGGCTGCGCTCGTTTTCGCGTACGTCTTGCAGGTGCGTGGCCAGGTCGTTGAGCGATTCGGTGCGCTGGGCCACCAGGTTTTCCAGCTTGTCACGCTCCTGCTTAAGCGCCGTTTGCTGCGCCGCTTCGGTGCGGCGCAAGCGCTGCACCGTCTTGAGGTAGAAGAAAAATGCAGACAGCCCCAGCGCGGCCAGCAAAGCGATGCCGCGGCGGGCAATGTCAGCGGTCTGCACGATCACTTTGTCGTAATCTGCCAGGCGTTTGCTGCTGGCAGCAACCAGCAACTGGATGTGGCCGCGTGCAGCGTCCATGTCGTTTTTGCCCAGGTCCGTCAGGACAATGTCTTTCCAGCTGTTGTCTGAGCCCACTCGGCGCAGCTCAATGGTGATCGCGCATTCGGCCAGTTTTTTTGCCAGGGC
>JAYUXO010000243.1:0-3882 GCA_043753505.1 Comamonadaceae bacterium | reverse complement strand
CGGCAAAGCCTGGCCGTTGCAGGTGATGACGTAACGGCTTTCGTTCAGGCCGGTGGCGCGTAGCTCGATGCGCTCCAGGCTGGGGTCGACATAGCGGGCGGTGCCGCCCGGTGCGCCTTCTTCGCCCATCACATGCCAGGGCTCGACTGCGTTGCGCAGGGTCAGCTCGATGCCGCTGGATTGAACCTGTCCGACCAACGGGAAGCGGAACTCGAAGTGCGGGGCAAACCAGGCGTCGTCAAACGCATAGCCCGCCTGGCGCATTTCGGCCAGCACGTCGTGCAGGTCGGCCTGCACGAAGGTGGGCAGCAAAAACTTGTCGTGCAACGCCGTGCCCCAGCGGGCGGCGGGGGCGCTGTAGGGCGCGTTCCAGAAGCGGGCGACCAGCGCCCGAATCAGCAACTGCTGGGCAATGCTCATGCGGGCGTGAGGCGGCATCTCGAATGCGCGCAGTTCCAGCAGGCCCAGGCGGCCGGTGGCGCTGTCGGGTGAATACATTTTGTCAATACAAAACTCGCTGCGGTGGGTGTTGCCGGTCACGTCAATCAGGATGTTGCGCAAGGTGCGGTCGACAATCCATGGCGGCATGGCTTGCCCGTACACCTCGCGGTTGCGGTTGATTTCGCGCAGCGCAATTTCCAGCTCGTACAACTGGTCGTTGCGCGCTTCATCCACCCGCGGGGCCTGGCTGGTGGGGCCGATGAACATGCCGCTGAACAAATAACTCAAGCTGGGGTGGTTGTGCCAGTACAGCAGCAGGCTGGCCAGCAGCTCGGGGCGGCGCAGAAAGGGCGAGTCGCTCGGGGTGGCGCCGCCCATCACAAAGTGGTTGCCCCCGCCGGTGCCAGTGTGACGGCCATCGGTCATGAACTTTTCAGCGGACAGACGGGTTTCAAACGCGGCCTGGTACAAAAACTCGGTGTGTTCTACCAGTTGACCAAAGTTGTGCGCGGGGTGAATGTTCACCTCGATCACGCCGGGGTCCGGTGTGACCTGCAGCATTTTCAGGCGCGGGTCGCGTGGCGGCGGGTAGCCCTCCAGCACGATTTTCAGGCCCAGCTCCTGGGCGGTGGCTTCTACCGCAGCCAGCAGGTCCAGGTAGTCGGCCATTTGCGCCAGCGGGGGCATGAAAATGTAGAGGCAGCCGGTTTTGGTTCCGATCATTTCAGCCTTGGGGCCGTTGGCGCGGCGGGGATCTCTGGCTTCTACACACAAAGCAGTTCGCGCAATCCAGTGGGCCGACTCGAAGCGGCCAGGGCTTTGTGTTGCGAAGCCCGCAGGCTCGGTTTGCGCAGCCGTGCGGGCGTTGGCGTTGCCTGCAGCGGTGGCCACGCGTGCAGCCTCGAGTTGGCCTTGTAATTGGCTTAGGCGGCGCGCAGGGACTGCCGGGTTGCTGGTTTGAAGGGTTATTGGGCTTTCGCCCTTATAAACATTGCTTAAGCTGTTGTTAAAAGTATAGCGATCGTGCAACGCAGCGGACGCGGGTAAGGTACTGGTCGGGGCACTGGGGTCAGGCTCCACCAGATAGGGGTAGTCGCCATCGGTCACCCACGGCATGGAATCCAGCGGCAGGCGGTAGCCCATCGGCGAGTCGCCCGGGTGCAGGTACATGCGTTCGTCGCGGAAGAACCAGGGGCCGGTTTTCCACACCGGCCCGGCCAGGGCCGGGTTTGTCGATGCAGGTCCGGCCAAAGACGGCCCTTCGTCAACCTTGATCGGCAGCACATAGCCAATCACCGCATCCAGCTTCTGCTCAAACACGCGGCGCAGGCGGGCGCGTTCCATTTCGTCGTCCAGGCGGCTGTCAAACGGGTCCACATTCACCGGCAGGCGGCGCTCGCGCCACAGGTAATAAAACACGTCTTCGTAGCCGGTCTGCACGTATTGGTTGGTCACGCCCAGCTTGCGGGCCAGCGTGTCGGTGAAGCGTTTGGCATCTGCTGCGCTGTAATTCGACGGCAGGCGTTCGTCGGCAAACAGCGCGGGGTTTTTCCAGACGGGCTGGCCGTCTGCCCGCCAGAAAATGCTCAGCGCCCAGCGCGGCAACTGCTCACCGGGGTACCACTTGCCCTGTCCAAAATGCAGAAAGCCGCCCTCGCCATATTCGGCGCGCAGCTTTTGCACCAGCTCCGTGGCAAAGCCGCGCTTGGTCGGCCCCAGAGCCTCGGTGTTCCACTCGGGCGCGTCGCGGTCGGCCACGGCCACAAAGGTGGGCTCGCCGCCCATGGTCAGGCGCACGTCGCCTTGCAGCAAGTCGGCATCAACCTGCTGGCCCAGCTTGAGCACATCGGCCCACTGCTCGTCGCTGTAAGGCTTGGTCACACGCGGTGATTCAAAAATGCGGGTGACTTGCATGTGGTGGGCAAATTCCACCTCCGCCTCGTCCATCAAGCCCTCAATAGGCGCTGCGCTGCTGGGGCTGGGCGTGCACGCCAGCGGAATGTGGCCTTCACCGCACAGCAAGCCGCTGGTCGCGTCCAGCCCCACCCAGCCTGCGCCGGGCAAATACACCTCGCACCAGGCGTGCAGGTCGGTGAAATCGACGGTGGTGCCACTGGGGCCGTCCAACGACTTCACATCGGGAATCAACTGAATCAAATAGCCCGATACAAAGCGCGCCGCCAAGCCCAGGTTGCGCAAAATCTGTACCAGCAGCCAACCCGAGTCGCGACACGAGCCACTGGCCAGCGTGAGTGTTTCTTCGGGCGTTTGCACGCCAGGCTCCATGCGGATGAGGTAGCGCACGTTTTGCGAAACCTGCTGGTTCAGCGCCACCAGAAAGTCGTTGGTGGGCCGGGGCGTCAAGTCAATTTTGGCCAGATAGGCCTGTACCAGCGGCGTGGGCGCTTCGGTCACCAAATAAGGTGCCAGCTCCAGCGCCAGCTCGGGTGCGTAAGCAAACGGAAACTTCTGTGCGGTGGGTTCGAGGAAAAAATCAAACGGGTTGAACACTGACATGTCCACTACCAAGTCCACCGTCACCTTGAACTCGGTGGTGGGCTTGGGGAACACCAGCCGTGCCTGGTAGTTGGCAAACGGGTCTTGCTGCCAGTTCACAAAATGCTCGGCAGGCTCTACCTTCAGTGAATACGAAATGATCTGGCTGCGGCTGTGCGGGGCAGGGCGCAGGCGCACGACTTGCGGGCCGAGGTTGACGGGGCGGTCGTATTTGTAATGGGTGACGTGGTTCAGTGCGGCGTGAATGGACATAGTTGCTGAATTCGCTGGGTAAGTCGCTGGGCTGGCGGTACGACGGAAAAGGCATTCTCATACTAGCAAGCTCCACGCCCAAACTCGAAGACGGCCGGTTGTTTAGTTGCGCATGACCCTATGCATCGCTGCGTGCCGCTCCGTACTGGATGGCGGCACCGCGATGCTTGAGTTTCTTATTTCGCTATAAGTTAAGGAGCTGCTTGAGCAATTACAGCAAGGGCTGGGAGCTGATTTGCTTTATTTTTCAGAGGCAGCTAGCTGGATGGCCTTTGCAGCTGCTTTGACCAAGCCGGGCCCCTGGTAAATCAAGCCGGTGTAGATCTGCACCAGATCCGCACCCGCGGTGATTTTGCTTACGGCGTCCTGCGCGCTCATCACGCCGCCCACGCCGATGATGGGAAAGTTGCTGCCGAGCTCGGCGCGCAGCTGGGCAATCACGCGGTTGCTGGCCTCCAGCACCGGCGCGCCGCTCAGGCCGCCTGCTTCTTCGGCGTGGGGCAGGCCTTTGACGGCCTCGCGGCTGAGGGTGGTGTTGGTGGCCACAACGCCCCAGGCGTTGTCTTTGACGTTTGCGCCGTCCATGCAATGGCGTTTGAGCGTGGCGGCGATAAGTTTGATTTGCGCTTCGTCCAGATCGGGCGCAATTTTCACGAACAGCGGCACGCGGCG
>JAYUXO010000242.1:0-3884 GCA_043753505.1 Comamonadaceae bacterium | reverse complement strand
AGTACTTGGTGCCCTGTGGACTGCCGGTTGGCGAAGAAGAAGCCATCCAGGCCCTGGTGTTGAAAGCCTACCGCGTGCTGGACTGCCGCGGTTGGGGCAGGGTGGACGTGATGATCGACGGCAAGACCCGCAAGCCGTATTTGCTGGAGGTCAACACCTCGCCCGGTATGACCAGCCACTCTCTGGTGCCCAAGTCGGCGCAGGCAGCGGGCATTTCGTACGAAGACCTGTGTGTGCAATTGTTGGCAACGGCCGCGCTGGATACGGGGGCAAGATGACCAATGTGGCCACACCCTTGGACGTCAAGCTGATGAATATCACCGCTACGGTGCTGTTCCTGGCGTTTGCCGTTCTGGTGGGTTTGGCCACGGCGCGTTGGGCTGCGCGCCTGTCTGCGTTTGACATCAAGGGAATTGTGGTCAGCGGTGACATTAGTCACAACAATGCCGTCACGCTGCGTGCCAATGTGGCGCCGCGCCTGTCGGGCACCTTCTTCAGCATCGACCTGACGCGTGTGCGGGCCGCGTTCGAAGCCGTGCCCTGGGTGCGCCGCGCTACCGTGCGCCGGGAGTTCCCCAACCGCCTGCAGGTGGTGCTACAGGAGCACGAGGCAGTCGCCTACTGGGGCAGCGAAAGCGAGCTGCGCTTGATCAACAGCTTTGGTGAAGTGTTCGAAGCCAATGCCGGCGAGATCGAACAGGACATGTTGCCACGCCTGAACGGTCCGCAAGGTCAGAGCGCTGAGGTGCTGGCGATGTACCGCGCCTTGGCTCCACTGTTTGACAAGATGGACATGCCCCTGGACGAGATGGGTCTGTCGGTGGGCGGCAGCTGGCGGGTGGAGTTGGAGAGTGGAGCCCGTATTGAGATGGGGCGTGGCAGGGTTGCCGAGGTGTCAGAGCGGGTGCGCCGCTTCCTCTCAACCCTGACCCAGGTGACCTCGCGGTATGCGCGGCAACCCGGCTCCTTGGAGTCGGCCGACTTGCGGCATGAGAACGGTTATGCCATCCGTCTGCGTGGAGTGAGCACGGTGGCGGCAACGGTGCCCAAGAAGTAGCAAGCAGTGAAATAAGAACCCAGCAGGTAATCCATATGGCAAAAGAATACAAAGACCTGGTCGTAGGACTGGATATCGGCACCGCCAAGGTTATGGTGGTGGTGGCCGAGGTGTTGCCCGGCGGCGAGCTCAAGCTGGCCGGCCTGGGTGTGGCCCCCAGCAACGGCATCAAGCGCGGTGTCGTCGTGAACATCGACGCCACGGTGCAAAGCATCCAGCAGGCCCTGCGCGAGGCAGAGCTGATGGCCGATTGCAAGATCACCCGTGTTTATACCGGCATCACCGGCAGCCACATCCGCGGCATCAACTCCAGCGGCATGGTGGCGGTGAAAGACCGTGAGGTAACCCCGGCAGACGTGGCCCGCGTAGTGGAAACCGCACGCGCGATCAACATCTCCACCGACCAGCGCCTGCTGCTGGTCGCGCCGCAGGAGTTTGTGATTGACGGTCAGGATGTGAAAGAGCCGATTGGCATGAGCGGCATCCGGCTGGAGGCCAAAGTTCATATCGTCACCGGCGCACAGAGCGCGGCTGAAAACATCATCAAGTGCGTGCGCCGCTGTGGGCTGGAGGTGGAGCAATTGCTGCTGAACCCGCTGGCATCAAGCGCCGCCGTACTCACGCAGGACGAAAAGGAACTGGGCGTGGCGCTGGTAGACATTGGCGCAGGCACCACCGATGTGGCCATCTTTACCGGCGGTGCGATTCGCCACACAGCGGTGATTCCGATTGCGGGCGACCTGATCACCAGCGACATTGCCATGGCGCTGCGCACACCCACCAAAGATGCTGAAGACATCAAGGTGGAGTCCGGTTACGCCAAGCAACTGCTGGCCGACCCGGAGCAACAGGTCGAAGTCCCTGGCCTGGGCGACCGCAGCCCCCGCATGCTGAGCAAGCAGGCCCTGGCGGGCGTCATTGAGCCCCGTGTTGAAGAGATTTTTCAACTGGTGCAACAGGTCATCCGCGAGTCAGGGTATGAAGAAGTGCTGTCGTCCGGCATCGTGCTCACGGGCGGCAGTTGCGTGATGCCGGGCATGGTGGAACTGGGCGAAGACATCTTTTTAAAGCCGGTCCGCCGGGGCGTGGCGCAATACCGCGGTCCGCTGGCCGACATGGTTTCCCAGCCGCGCGCGGCCACCGTGATGGGTCAGCTGGAAGAAGCCCGAAATGCGCGGCTGCGCGGCTTCAAGGCTGCACAACAAAGCGGATCTGTGAAAACGGCTTTTGGACGGTTCAAGGACTTCATCGTGGGGAATTTTTGATGGATATCTTTACTGAAGTCTTAGAACGCAAAGTGCGCAAAGGCTACGCAAAGTGCGCAAAAGCCAGCTGCAGCTTGGTTTTCTTTGCGGCCTTTACGAAATCTTTGCGCCCTTTGCTTTCAACTGCATTTGCAACGTACCTACCTCATGCGAGTAGGGACCGATGGCGCTGCACTGGACCTCCGGGAGCCGGATAACAACTGACAACGGAAAAATCACTTTCAACAATCAAAGTTTTTTGGCAACTGCAACGTTTTCTCAATACAAGGAGTATTCACATGAGCATCGAAATGATTGAAGTCGAAGAGTTCAACCTGGGCACGCAAATCAAAGTGATTGGCGTCGGTGGCGGCGGCGGCAACGCCGTGGAGCACATGATTGACTGCGCCGTTGGCGGCGTGGAATTCATTTGTGCCAACACCGATGCACAAGCCCTGTCGCGCAGCCCGGCGCACCGCACCATCCAGCTGGGCACCAGCGGTCTGGGCGCTGGCAGCAAGCCCGACAAGGGCCGCGAGGCCGCCGAGATTGCGGCCGACGACATCCGCGCGGCCATCGAGGGTGCACATATGCTGTTCATCACCGCAGGCATGGGCGGTGGCACGGGTACCGGCGCTGCGCCGGTGATCGCACGCATTGCCAAAGAAATGGGCGTACTCACGGTGGGCGTGGTGACCAAGCCATTCGACTGGGAGGGCGGGCGCCGCATGACCAATGCCGACAACGGCCTGGCCGAGCTGGAAGCCAACGTGGACTCGCTGATCGTGGTGCTGAACGAAAAGCTGCTGGAAGTGCTGGGCGACGACATCACGCAAGACGAAGCCTTTGCCCATGCCAACGATGTGCTGAAAAATGCTGTGGGCGGCATTGCGGAAATCATCAATGTGCCCGGCCATGTGAACGTGGACTTTGAAGACGTGCGCACTGTCATGGGCGAGCCGGGTAAAGCGATGATGGGTACCGCTATCGCGGCTGGCCCCGACCGCGCCCGCATTGCCGCCGAGCAGGCTGTGGCCTGCCCGTTGCTGGAAGGCATTGACCTGTCGGGTGCCAAGGGTGTGCTGGTGTTGATCAGCGCCGCCAAAGGCTCGCTGAAATTGAGCGAGAGCAAGCTGGCGATGAATACCATCCGCGCCTACGCCTCGCCTGATGCGCATGTTATTTATGGCACGGCCTATGACGACGGTTTGGGTGAAGCGGTGCGCGTGACAGTGGTGGCCACCGGCCTTTCCCGTCAAGGCATTCGCCGCACCGCGCCCCCTCTGCAAGTGCTGCAAACCACCCTGCGCACCGGCACTGACAACGTGCCGTTTCACGTGCCCACCGTCAACAACGCCATCGCAGGCCCCGGTGCAGCCACCCACACGCACCAGGCCAACCAGCCAGACTACGGTGGCATGGCCGTACCCAGCGTGTGGCGCACCAATCGCACGCAGGCAGCGGCCAAGGTGGACGCGCTGGCATCGGGCGGGATGGACGACTTTGAAATTCCGGCGTTTTTGCGCAAGCAGGCGGACTGATCAGGTGGTATCGGTCTCAAAGGCTGTAGCCAGCCTTTGAGA
>JAYUXO010000241.1:0-9521 GCA_043753505.1 Comamonadaceae bacterium | reverse complement strand
AGGTGCGCAATTCGCTGCTGGCGCATTTGCTCGACCACTACGCTTTGTATGGCGACCTCACCGGCCTGCGCAGCGCACGCAAACACATCGGCTGGTATGTCAACGGGCTGCCCGGTGGACCCGCTTTTCGTAAAACCATGAACAGCCTGAACGATGTGCATCAGCAGTTCAAGGCGGTGGCAGATTTTTTCGAGGCCTTGGCGGCGCACCACGACCGTTTGCCGGTGTTGGCGATGGCAAGTGCGGTAAACGGCGGGCTAGCACAACACGCTGTGCCTGATCAAGAGCAAAGTTTGGCCTGAGTCGCCATACGCCGAATTGACGAATTGGAGTGGGTGTTTTGAATGAGTAAGAAGAATATTGAGGAATGCGTCCGCGACAACCTGCAGACCTATTTCAAAGACTTGCACGGCACCGAACCCGAACGCATGTACGACATGCTGATGACCCTGGTGGAAAAGCCGTTGCTGGAAGTGGTGATGCAGCAAGCTGACAACAACCAGTCCAAAGCAGCCGAGTGGCTGGGCTTGAACCGCAACACCTTGCGCAAAAAGCTGGTGGAGCACAAATTAGTCAAGTGAGTTGGGGTCAGATCAGCGCAAATCGAGGTCAGAGCACCATTTCGCAAATGCTGCCCACGCGCCGGAATCACCCCGTCCTGAATGGTGATCGGAACCCAATTTCCACTGTTCTGACCCCAACTCACCGCTTCCGTAGCGCGAAGTCCCAGTGTGCCAACCAACCCAAACCAACCCCATGAACGCCCTCATCTCCGTCTCCGACAAAACCGGCATCCTCGAATTGGCCGAGGCATTGCATGCACTGGGCATCAATCTCATTTCCACTGGCGGCACAGCCAGGCTGCTGGCCGACGCAGGGCTGGCCGTGACCGAGGTGGCCCAACTCACAGGGTTCCCCGAGATGCTGGACGGCCGCGTCAAAACCCTGCATCCCACGGTACATGGCGGCCTGCTGGCCCGGCGTGATGTGCCCGAGCACATGGCGGCGCTGGCAGCGCACGGTATTGGCACCATCGACCTGCTGGTGATCAACCTCTACCCGTTTGAGGCCACGGTGGCCAAGGCGGGCTGCACCCTGGACGAGGCGATTGAAAACATCGACATCGGCGGCCCTGCCATGGTGCGCAGCGGTGCCAAAAACTGGAAAGACGTGGCAGTGCTGACCGACGCGGCGCAGTACGCGGGTGTGATCGATGAGCTGAAAACCAATGGCGTGGTCGGTAACAAAACCAGATTCGCCCTCAGCGTGGCCGCGTTCAATCGCATCAGCAACTATGACGCGGCTATCAGTGACTACTTGTCCAGCTTGCAGCCCGATGGCTTGCGGTCTGCGTTCCCGAACCAAAGCAACGGCCGCTTCGTCAAGCTGCAAGACCTGCGCTACGGCGAAAACCCGCACCAAAGCGCCGCCCTTTACCGCGACATGCACCCAGCACCCGGCTCGTTGGTCACCGCCCGTCAGTTGCAAGGCAAAGAGCTGAGCTACAACAACATTGCCGATGCGGATGCGGCCTGGGAATGCGTCAAGAGTTTCGGCGGAGATGGAAGCGACCCTGAACGGTTCGCAAGTTGCGTCATCGTCAAACACGCCAACCCATGCGGTGTGGCCGTGGGCACTGACGCGTTGAGTGCCTACAGCCGCGCCTTGCAGACTGACCCCACTTCGGCCTTTGGCGGCATCATTGCCTTGAACTGCCCGCTGGACAAGCTGGGGGCGCTGCAAATAGCCAAGCAGTTCGTCGAAGTGTTGATAGCGCCGGCTTTCACCGATGAAGCCCTGGAAGTGTTCAAAGCCAAAGCCAATGTGCGCCTGCTGCAAATTGCATTGCCCCAGCCTGGTGGCAACACAGCCTGGGCACTAGGCCGCAACGCCATGGACATCAAACGCATTGGCTCCGGGTTGCTGATGCAAACCGCCGATAACCACGAGCTGACCCTGAGTGACCTGAAAGTGGTTACCCAAAAGCAACCGACGCCCCAGCAGCTTCAAGACCTGCTGTTCGCCTGGAAAGTTGCCAAATACGTCAAGTCCAACGCCATCGTCTTCTGCAAAGACGGCATGACGATGGGCGTGGGTGCCGGCCAGATGAGCCGCCTGGATTCGGCCCGCATCGCCAGCATCAAAGCCGGCCATGCCAGCCTGTCGCTGGCAGACACCGCGGTCGCCAGCGACGCTTTCTTTCCCTTCCGGGATGGCCTGGACGTGGTGGTCGATGCGGGAGCCATCTGCATCATCCAGCCCGGCGGCAGCATGCGGGATGACGAGGTGATTGCGGCGGCTAACGAACGTGGTGTGGCGATGGTGTTCAGTGGAGTGCGGCATTTTCGGCATTGATGGAATGTCTGGCCGCAAATCATTGACCTGGCGAATAGGCGTGTCTTGCTCCTTTCCGCCTTTCTCTAGCGTAGGAAGGCACCCGATCTGCCTGTGCCGACTGGGGAAGGGGTCAATTCAGACCAATCGTCCTCCTGCCCTTATCACTACTGCTCAACAAGCTATCAATTTAGTAGTGAAATCTAGCCGCGAAGCTGAACCGCGAGCGCCACGTGATCACGCAAGGTGCTGGCGTCGTCTTGCAATTAGCTAATGACACCCTGTGTCGCGCGCGACATGCCGCGGCTAAGTTCTAGAAAGACTTTATCAAGCTGTAGTTCTTACAATTTACGCCAAACACGGCCATTGCCCCTGTGGTTTCTGCTCAAGCAGCTACATAATTTGTAGCAATTTAGTGAAGCTTGCTCGGAAACACTGAGTTCGCAAAGAGGGCGCAATGCGAAGATGGATCTTGTGCCCCCGCTCAACACTTCGCCACCTTCCGCAGCACCTGCAGTAGCCGATGACGGCCACAGCCGCATGGCGCTTTGGCTGAAAACCAGCTTGCTCGGGGTGTGGTTACTGGTGTCGTTTGTAGCCTGTTTTTTTGCCCGTGACTTGCAGGTCATGGTTGCGGGGTGGCCCTTTCACTATTGGATGGGCGCGCAGGGTGCCCTGCTTGTCTTCGTCTTGATCGTGGCGTTGTATGCCTGGTTGATGAACCGCGTGCCAAGCGAAAACCGCGACACACAGGAAGTACGAGAAAGTGGCCTCTGAAGAACCGGCAACGGCCGGTCCGCCAACCGGATACGCCCGCCAGTTACACCGTATCCTGCTGGCCTTTGTCGGCGGGCTGCTGCTGTTTTTGGGTGGCATGGCCTGGGCAGAGCAACAGGGTCTGCCCAAGTCGTGGCTGGGCCCACTTTTCCTTTTTTTCACGCTGATGATGTACGCCGTCATCGGCATCTATGGCCGAACCGCCGATCTGCACGAGTACTACGTCGCCGGGCGGCGCGTACCGGCGGTTTACAACGGCATGGCGGCTGCGGCCGACTGGATGAGCGCCGCCTCGTTCATCAGCCTGGCTGGCGGCTTGTATTTGCATGGTTTTTCCGGCACACCCAGTCAACCCGGCGGACTGGCCTACTTGCTGGGCTGGACCGGTGGTTTCTGTCTGGTGGCCTTGCTGATTGCGCCGCACCTGCGGGCGTTAAATTTATACACCGTGCCCGACTATTTCAGTGTGCGCTACGGGGGCAAGTGGCCACGCCGCATCGCTGCACTGGCTGCCATTTTGTGTTCGTTTGTCTACGTGGTGGCTCAGATTTACGGTATTGGCTTGATCGCCTCGCGCTTGACGGGCGTGCAGTTTGAAATAGGTGGGCTGTTGGGCTTGGGGGGCGTTTTGCTGTGCTCTTTTTTAGGCGGCATGCGCGCGATTACCTGGACGCAAGTAGCGCAATACATCGTGTTGCTGCTGGCTTTTCTCATCCCAGTGTCGTGGCTGGCTTACAAACAACTGGGCAATCCGTTGGCACCACTGGCCTACGGTCAACAGTTTGAAAAAGTGGCGCAATTGGAAAAGCAGCTGATTGATTCGCCGCAGGAGCAAGCAGTGCGTGCTGTTTTTTTACAGCGCGCCCAGGCATACCAGGCCAGGCTGGCGGATGTTGATTCAGCTTTGCAACGTGAACCGGCTTTATTGCAGGAGCGCTTGCGCCAACTTAAAGCCGAGGGTGCCGACCCGGCGGCGGTTCGCCTGGTCGCACGGGAGTTGGCTGCATTCCCGCGCGACGCTGCCACCGCACGAGAGCTGTGGACCCGGGCGAAGGATGAGAACCTCGAGCGCGCCAAACCGCTGGGCGGGCTTCCACCGCATGCACAGGCATTTGCAGGTGACCCCAACGGTACGCCGCAGGAAAAGCAGGCATTCCACACCTCGCGATTGAACTTTCTGGCGCTCATGTTTTGCCTGATGGTGGGCACCGCCGGCCTGCCACACCTGCTCACCCGCTACTACACCACACCCTCGGTGGCACAGGCACGAAGCTCGGTGGCCTGGTCCCTGTTTTTTATCGCGTTGCTCTATGTGAGTGCACCTGCGCTGGCCTTGCTGGTCAAGTTCGAGGTCATGAACAGTTTGGTGGGAACCCGCTTCGACGCGCTTCCCGTCTGGATTTCGCAATGGGCCTATGTGGACAGCTCACTGATCTCGGTGAGCGACGTCAACAACGACGGCATCTTGCAGTTTGGTGAGATTTACCTGGGAGCCGACATCATCATGCTGGTTACGCCGGAATTGGGCGGACTGCCATACGTGGTGTCAGGTTTGGTAGCAGCGGGCGGTCTGGCGGCTGCTTTGTCAACGGCAGATGGATTACTGCTGACGATCAGCAATGCGCTGGTTCATGATGGTTATTGCCAGGAGGTCTCCAAACGCGTGACGCCTGAGCATCGGGTGATCCTGTCAAAGTTTGTCCTGTTTGCCGTGGCATTGTTGGCCACCATCGTGGCCACAACCAGGCCCGCTGAAATATTGCAATTGGTGGCAGCGTCGTTCTCGCTGGCGGCATCGGCCTTTGTGCCTAGCATGGTGCTGGGCATTTTCTGGCGGGGAGCCACCCGGGCGGGTGCGGTGGCGGGCATGCTCGCAGGACTGGGGCTAACGGCGTACTACATGTTGATCAACGCCATGGTGGTACGTGCTTTTTTTGCAATGGGCCCAGGCCCAGATTTGTGGTTTGGAATTTTGCCTATTTCGGCTGGTGTATTTGGCGTGCCGCTGGGGTTCGCAGTCACCTGGGCGGTGAGTGCGATTGACCGCCTGCGGTCATCTGGTAACCGGTAACTAGGGATAGTCCTAATGAACGAGCGCGCCAAAAGACTGAGTCGGTCAGCTTGACGTCAGACGGCCTGTCAAAACTACATATGCGTATTACTCATCTCACAACAGGAGACTTACATGGCAACTGCAATCGCGCCTGCACACACGGCGCCGATGTCCAAAGAAGACAAAAAGGTGATCTTCGCATCTTCATTGGGCACGGTATTCGAGTGGTATGACTTCTATCTTTACGGCTCGCTAGCTGCCATCATTGCCCGGCAGTTTTTCTCCGGTTTGGATCCCACATCGGCCTACATTTTTGCCTTGCTGGCATTTGCGGCTGGCTTCCTGGTTCGTCCGTTTGGTGCCATCGTGTTCGGCCGGTTGGGCGACATGATCGGTCGTAAATACACCTTCCTGGTCACCATCGTGATCATGGGTGCGGCTACGTTTGTGGTGGGGTTGCTGCCCAATTACGCCACCATCGGTATAGCAGCACCAATTATTTTGATCGCTCTGCGCATGCTGCAAGGCTTGGCACTGGGCGGCGAATACGGTGGTGCGGCCACCTATGTGGCCGAGCATGCGCCGCATGGCAAGCGGGGTGCTTACACCGCCTGGATTCAAACCACTGCAACCCTGGGACTGTTCCTGTCACTGCTGGTGATTCTGGGTGTTCGTACGTATCTTGGGGACAAAGAATTTGGTGAATGGGGCTGGCGTATTCCATTCCTTATTTCCATTGTTTTGTTGGGAATCTCGGTCTGGATCCGTTTGAGTTTGAACGAGTCGCCTGCATTCCAGAAAATGAAATCAGAGGGTAAAACGTCCAAGGCACCACTGACCGAGTCGTTTGGCCAATGGAGCAACCTGAAGATCGTGATTCTGGCGCTGCTGGGTCTTACCGCAGGTCAAGCTGTGGTTTGGTATACCGGTCAGTTCTATGCCTTGTTTTTCCTGACCACCATCGCCAAGGTGGACAACACCACGGCCAACCTGCTGATCGCGGCTTCCTTGTTGATCGGCACACCGTTCTTCATTGTGTTTGGCACGTTGTCCGACAAGATTGGACGAAAAATCATCATCATGGCCGGGTGTTTGCTGGCAGCCCTGACGTATTTCACCGTATTCCCCATGATGCTGAGCTACGCCAACCCCGCACTGGTGAAAGCTCAAAACGCCGTTCCTGTGACGGTGACAGCCGACGCCGCTCAATGCTCTTTCCAGGGCAGCCCGATTGCCCGCGAGATCCACTTCACAACTTCCTGTGATCTGGCTAAACGGGTTCTCGCTCAAAACTTCATTCCTTACAAAAATGTGGCGGCTCCGGCGGGCACTTTGGCGACAGTGAAGATTGGCGATAAAGAAATCCCCTCTTTCAACGCGGTGCTGAATGACAATAAAGACGGCTTTGCACCGGATAGCGCGAAGGCAATTGCAGAGTTTCGCAAAAACGTGCTGGACACAGCTAAAGCGGCGAACCTGACGGTGAAAGCAGACGATGCCCAGATGAACAAGGGCATGGTGCTGGCGATCCTGGTTTATCTGGTGATTCTGGTGACCATGGTGTATGGCCCGATTGCCGCGATGCTGGTGGAGATGTTCCCAACCCGGATTCGCTATACCTCCATGAGCCTGCCCTACCACATTGGCAATGGCTGGTTCGGTGGACTGCTGCCTACAACGGCATTTGCAATGGTGGCCGCTACAGGGGACATTTTCTATGGGCTGTGGTACCCAGTGGTCGTTGCGGCCGGCACGTTTGTGATTGGCATGCTCTTTATCCGTGAAACAAAAGACATCGACATCTACGCCAACGATTGACGCAACCTCAATGGCCGGTGGCTAATCACTTACTGGTCAGCATTTTTAAACAGCCCGCATCCGCGGGTTTTTTTATGCGCTGTTCTTGATATTCCCCATTGCTTAAGCGCGTAGGCCTACCGCACAATCGCTTTGACGGAATTGTGAAAATTTTACTTTCTGCGGGGGGATTGATATGCCTACGGTGAAGACAGCCAAAGGACTTCAAGTTTTGAAGGACCGGTCGGTTCCACTCAGTCAAAGCCAACGATCTGCCTTGATCATGTTTGATGGCAAACGCACCGTGGATGCGGTGCTGCAAGCCACTGCGCTATCGGGCTTGACGCGGGACGACATTGGTCACTTGATTGATTTGGGTTTGCTGGCCGGAACTGACGCTGATGCAGCGCCTACCTCACCAATGCCTGCCAGTGCTGCCAGCAACGTAGCGCCGACTGTGCCGCAGTCGGGGGAGCGGTCTGACCGCCAGCGCTATCAAGAAGCCTACCTGTTGGCTACTCAAATCACAGCCAGTTTGGGATTGCGCGGATTTCGGTTGAATCTTGCTGTTGAATCTGCTGGTAATTATGAAGATTTGCTGGCTCTGTCGCCCCGAATCAAGGAAGCGGTGGGCGTCGAGAAATTCGGCCCTCTGGCCAAGGCATTGAAGGGCTGAGCGGAAGACACTGCTGGTTGTCCATTGCCGACAGGTACAATCTGCGGTCACCTTGCCACACCACAAGTCTTTTGACACGCGGAGCCAACATCAGTCGTTGGCACCACGGACGCAACGGGTGGCTTTATTCACAAGGAGAGTTTATGCGTCATTACGAAATCGTTTTGTTGATCCATCCGGATCAAAGCGAGCAGGTTCCAGCGATGCTGGAACGCTACAAAGCCATGATCGCCACGGGCGGCGGCAAAGTGCACCGGGTTGAAGATTGGGGTCGTCGGCAACTGACGTACCAGATCAGCAAACTGTCCAAGGCGCACTACCTCTGCGTCAATGTTGAAGCCGATCAAGCTGTCATGGCCGAACTGGAACATGCATTCAAGTTCAATGATGCTGTTTTGCGCCACTTGACCGTAGTGAAAAAGAAAGCGGATACCGGTCCCTCGTCGATGATGAAAACCGTCGAGCGTGAAGATGCCCGCAAAACCCAACAAGCCGAATACGCCAATAACAACAACTGAGCGGTTGCGAGCCGAACGCTAGCGCCATTTGTCGTTGAACCAATTGATGTTGACGGCCTGTATTGCCGAGTTATCTGCAATGCGATTCACGCCAGCTGGTTTGCCTGCAGTTGATCTGGTTCTTCAGCATGAGTCGCAGGTCGATGAAGCGGGCGCCCCCAGGCTGGTCAAGGTTCAAATCAAGGCGGTGGCCATCGGTGCGGTTGCTGAGCGAATTGGCCAGCACGCTATTGGCAGAGACTGGCAGTTCATCGGTTTCCTGGCAACACCCCGCAACGGCAAATATGCCGTGTTTCACATACAAGATTTTCAAAGTACTTAAGCTCAACCCAAGAGGTTCATCATGCCCGGATTTAAAAAGTTCAATAAAGACAAGCGCCCCAAGCGCAATACGCAATCGCTGTTGTTCAAACGCAAGCGTTTCTGCCGCTTTACCGTGGCCCACGTGGAGGAAATTGACTACAAAGATGTCGACACCCTGCGTGACTTCATTTCCGAAAATGGCAAGATCATTCCGGCGCGCCTGACCGGTACACGCGCCATTTACCAGCGTCAGCTGAACACTGCCATCAAGCGTGCGCGCTTTCTGGCCATGGTTCCATACAGCGACCAACACCGCATTTAAGGAGCACAAACCATGCAAGTTATCCTGCTCGACAAAGTCGTCAATCTGGGCACACTTGGTGAAATCGTCAAGGTCAAAGACGGTTACGCCCGTAATTTCCTGATTCCTCAGGGTCGCGCTCGCCGCGCCACTGAAAACAACAAAGCTGAATTCGCAGCCAAGCGCGCTGAACTTGAAAAAGCTGCGGCTGAAAAGCTGTCTGGCTCGCAGGCGCAAGGCGACAAGTTGGCCGGTACAACCATCAAGCTCACTCAAAAAGCTGGTGTTGACGGCCGCCTGTTCGGCTCCGTGACGAATGCGGATATCGCCGAAGAACTGACCAAACAAGGTTATGCCGTTGTCAAGGCTCAGGTTCGTATGCCCAACGGGCCGATTAAATTGGTGGGAGACAGTGCAGTCAGCGTTGCTTTGCACACCGATGTGGTGGTTGAGATCAATGTGACGGTGTACGGCGAAACAGCCTGATACCCGCATCAGCAACTTGCAAAGCCGCTGGCGCATTGCCAGCGGCTTTATTGTTTTGTGGCCTGTATGCAGGACTAAGGCTGTGCGCGCAGGTTGCCCACAGTTAATGGCTGCAAACACCGTGGTTTTCCACAGACTTATCCGGTGACGTGCACACCGCAAAGACGTAGCATCACAGACCCAAAAAGGAAGCTTGATGCCCGCTGTATTGGTCCCCGTTGACTCTGACTACACCCCCGATCCTCAAATTGCGCAGTTGCGCATCCCCCCTCATTC
>JAYUXO010000240.1:0-3891 GCA_043753505.1 Comamonadaceae bacterium | reverse complement strand
GACGTATACCGGCACCTGAGCCCGCACAGGACAATAAACCCCAACAGCCAAACCTCCAACAGCAAGAACAGCCAGCGGCTAAGAAGTGAAAGCAAAGGTTTGCCCAGTTTCAAGCTGCGTTTCAAGCCAAAAGTGCCACCAGCCCAGGTAGATATTGCTCAAGCAGCTATCAAATACAGAGCATTCACAACTCAATTGCCACCCTGCGCCCGCCCCAAAACAAGCATCGCGCGGGCGCGGGGCAGAATTTGCACCCATGCAAGCCACCCTGATGACCCGCCAACCCGCACCCACATTGGCCTGCGCGGGTGTGCGACTACGACGGTGCGTCAGGGCCGATGCATTTGGCAATGCATTGGGTAGCTCTGTCGTAGGGATGGCTACGCAGGGCAGTCAGCAGGAAGCAAAACTGCCGATGCAGGGCGTGGGGCCTTGGTCGGGCGGGGACTATGTCAATGGCATGGATTTGCAAAGCGATAACGCTTACCGCAATCGGCAGAGCCAGCCGTACTACGACCAGATCGTAGGTGCGTTTGGACAAGCTGGAAGCGGCAGTCAGTACCCAGGGGTGCAAGTGGCCGCTGGACGTGGGTTTAGTGGTGTCATTGGCAATCGAGACTTGTCATACAGCGCCAGCGAGGCAGCTGGCGACCTGGTGCGTGAGTCTGCCCGTGGTGGCTGGGGAATTGGCGATACAACCCGACAAGGCTTGTGGGAAGTTTCCATGCAAGCCGACATGGCGGTGATACAGGGTGCGAAAAATGCCACCCAGTGGGGTCGCCTGAGTCGCTTCGCAGGCTATGGCTTGGACATGCAGGACACTGCGCCAGGCATTGCCCAATCAGTGCTCAGCCTGAGCAACAGCGATCTACTGCCTGCCTTACAGAGCTTGGGCGACAACAATCTCTGGGGTAACAGCCAAGCCCGCTTCAGCCCCATCACCCAAATCTTGCTGGGCGGCAGCCCCTTGGGCAATCACTTAGGCGCTGGCGCGGTGGACAACTTGCCAGTCATCGGCTTGCTGTCAAGCGCAGGCGGTGGTCGCTACGGCAGTCAAATGGTGCTGATCGACCAGCTGCAAAGCATTGGTGCAATTGACAACAGCGCACGGGCCACGATGGCTCAAGCCATCAATGCCAGCTGGCAAAACGCTACGCTGAACGCGGCGGTAGGCACGCTGACGCTACCGCTGGGCCTGCCCCGCACGATTCTTGCCGAGGGCATGCTGCACTTGAGTGAAGCCCAAGCTGGCATTGGCGGCACTGCCAGAGGCGTGAAAGGGCTGGCTGCGGGTATCAGAACGTTAGGGGGTTCGTTGGACTTGCTGGAGGGGTTGGTGGGGGTGGGGAAGGCGACTAGGGGAATGGGCACCGTTAACTATGGGGCACTTTCGAGGCAGCGAATAGGTGACCCACCGGCTAATATGGTAGATCCTCACGCACACCATATTCTGTATAAAGAGGGAAATGGGGCGGCGCAAAAAGCACTTGTCGGCGAAGGTCAAACGCTATTGAGAAAATACGACATCGATCCAATTATGGGTCCCGAGAATATGGTTTGGGCACCTAACAGGGTGGCGGGACAACATGGCCCAGATGCATTGAGGAATGTAGTGGACAACCTGAAGCTGGTACACGAAAACATCGGAACTCGCGCAGCAATGGTTAACGAGCTTACGCGATTGGGACGAGTTGCAGCACAACGGAAGTGAAATCATGCCAACAGAAAAACAACTTAGAAATCAGGAAATCTTGCGCGTCATCACGGCTGATGACCTTATAGCCTACCAAGCACTCACAAAAGATGAAAAATTACGACTAGTCGAAATTGCCCCTTTAGGTACGCATCTTCACATAGCAGCAGATGCGGGCAGTTTTAAAATAGTTAAATACTTAGTAGAACAAGGGGTAGATGTCAATCGCCGAGCTGGAACTATTGGCGGGAATGCGCTGAATGAAGCTGCACCGAAAGGTCACTTGAGAATACTCAAGTATCTTCTCGACGCCGGCTCTGAAATGGATACAAGTGAGCCAGAACGAAATCCGTTGTTTAGTGCAATTTATGGAGGCAACGAAGATGGAGTTCGAATATTAATCGATGCAGGGATTGATGCGACAATAAAATATACGGGTGAAAGCATGAAGGATATGGATGCATATGCTTTTGCTATTGAGCGTGGGCAACTCAAAATCGCCGATTTAATTCATCGTAGCTTTAATTCATCCTGAATCTGTGACCTGTCCTGCCCAAGCACAGAAGGTGGGCACCGGGGTCAAGTCTCAACACCGTTCACTCACGAGCAACGGCACCAGAGCAACGGCACCGGGGTCAAGTCTTGCAAAGCAACATCCACCGGCTCCATTTGCTACGTATTCAATAGCTGCCTGAGCAATCAACCCCTGGGCTACAGCCCAGTTTGACCCAAACGTGCCTTCTTCCCTGCACCCCCACCCCTCACCCCAAAATCCCCACCATCGCCTTCCTGAGCGCCGCCTGATCGGCGCTGGACAGCACCCCCAACTGGCGAATGATCAACGCCTGCTCCAGCGTGGCCAACAGCGGCTTGACCACTGAAGCCTTGATGAGCTGGGCGGCCTGCCAATCGGCAACCAGCACCTCGCCAAACGACAGCGGCGTGCGCACCTGGCTGGTAATGGCCATCACCACCACATCCGGGCGGGCGCTGGCATAGGCACGGGTGGAGACCACCACGGCGGGGCGCTGCTTGGTGGCCTGCTGGTTGGTAAACGGAAACGGCACCAGCAGCACATCGCCGAACTGCGGCGTGCCGTTAAAGGGCATCGTAGGCCTCGTCCTCAGCGTTGTCCCACACGGCGGCAAACGCTGGCGCGCTGACCTGCGCGGCCATGCGCGTCAGCGCCTGATCTTGGGCCTGGGATTGCAGCATCCGCAGAAACTCCACAAAGTCCGCCACTTGCGCCACCCGTTCGGGCGGCAGATCTTCAATCTTGTGAAACAACACTTGGTAACTGGGACTGAACGCTGCACTGGATTGGCGATAGGTTTGCATGGCGTACTCCTGAATCAATAACGGCAATAAAAAAGCGCGGATGAATAACGGGATTCAAACCGCCTGCGCCGCTGCACGCTTGGGCGTGCGCAGGGCGGAGGAAGCAATGGAAGAGGAAGTGGCGCGCCTACCACTGGCTGGCAACCCCATGGTCTTCTCCACAATGGACTTCTTGACAAAACTGTCGATCACCAAAATCAGCGCCTGCTGCTCCTGATCGGGCAGCACATCGGCTTGCTGCCACAGCGCGTTCAGCGAATGGTTGCGAATGCGCGCCTCGCCGCTGACCGGTTTGCGGCCCACCAACTCATCAAGAGACACCTGCAACACATCGGCAATCCTGACCAGGGTATCCAGGTGCGGCGCGATGCTGCCGCGCTCCCAGCGGTTGTACGCGCGCGGGTCCACCTGAATCAACTCAGCCAAGCGAATCTGCGTCAACTGACGGGACTCGCGCAGCAGACGCAAGCGCTCTGCAAACTCAGACATATCAAACCTCGCATGCCAGTAAAAGATGCGGTCAATCTTATGGGTCATATTTGCGCCGCCTTCCAAAAAACTCATGTAATGGAGATAATGTAATCTACACTAATGTCTATTGATAGCTTTCAACCGGAAAAACCCCCATGCCCCGCATCCCGCAAGCCGACATCCAGCAGCTAAAAGAACAAATCCCGGTGCAGCGCCTGATCGAGGCTTCGGGGGTGGAGTTGAAGAAGGGCGGCAAGGACTTCACCGGCATCTGCCCGTTCCATGCGGACGAGACGGCCAGCCTGGTGGTCACCCCGCACAAGAACCTGTGGCACTGCTTTGGGTGCCAGATTGGTGGGGGGCCGATTGACTGGGTGATGAAGAGGCGG
>JAYUXO010000239.1:0-9539 GCA_043753505.1 Comamonadaceae bacterium | reverse complement strand
TGGCCTCTACCCGATCCAGCCACGCCCTGAAACGCAGCGGCGCCGGATCGCTTGATTTTTGCAGCAGCCCGGCCAGCGCCGTGACCGAAATACACGGCCGGGGCGAACTGCCTGTTAACTGCACAGTACTGAGTAGACCCGAGCCAGCACTGCGTGCGCCGGCAAACCCGCCATGACTTTTTTCACATTGCACAACTCAAGGCATCGCAGTTGCCGCCCGTTGTCAGACATCTCGAATAAATGCGACGTCTGCACAACGTAGCGCCCAGCACGAATTAGAACGAAATTGGCACGTCGGCACATCGTGCAGTGGACCCGCGCGAATCAATCACGTGGCGAAAAAGTTTCGGTTGCGTAGGACAAAGCTCGCACGAGAACGCGCCAAATACCGCTACCTGTAATAGCCTGTTACTGACACATTGCGGAAAGATTTTTAAAACCTTTAACCATGTGCCAAGTCATGAACTCACACACCACCGACACCCCTGCTGTTCGCCCCCTGATCAAAGCGCTCGACCAAAACGACACCGTAAAAGAATCCGTTGAACACTCCGCCAACGAATTGCTGGTAGCGAACGCAGTGCTGAAAACCGAAATTCCCGATCACGCACAGACCTCGGATGTGGTGCACGCGCTTGAAAAGTCACGGGTGGTGGAAGAACGTATTCAGGAATCGGTCGACGAGCTGGCGCAAGTCAATGCGCTGCTGGAGCGCGAAGTTGATGAGCGCATTGAGCTGGAGCGGCAACTGCTTGCCACGCAGGCCGCCCTGGCGAAAACCCGAAGCGCTTTGACCCGCCAGATTGAAGCGAGTACCAATCGGTCGACTTGAGTAACGCGTTGTTAAAAATATGCAGAAGGGGTCATCAGCCCCTATCGATATTTCTCAAGCAGCTATTAATATCGTAGCAATTTTTTTCACTTTAGTCTGACATGCATTGGTTGCAAAAAGTCAACCGCGCAGGTACACATACAGCCCCTCAATCGGCCGTCCCTGCTCTTGGCGCAGCGGGGCGCGCTGGATGGCCTGCACCGTCAGCCCGTTGTCCTGCGCCAGCCGTTGCACATAGGTCTGGGAATGGGCGAAGCGAAGGCTGGGCATGAGTTGCCTGTCTGCGCCCCCCTCTAGCGCTTCCACCGTAAAGGCAAACAAACCGCCCGGTGCCAGAATTCGGGCAACCCCTTCAAATACTGCCTCCAGCGCACCCACATAGATGAACACATCGGCTGCCAGCACGAGGTCAAACCGCGTTTGCGCAACGCGCAGCCAGTCGTGAATGTCGGCATGAACCAGTTCGGTGTAAGCCCCCGTGGCGCGGGCTTGCGAAAGCATGGAGGCTGACAGGTCCACGCCGTCGACCCGATCAGCCAGTGCTGCCAAGAGCGGGCCACACAAACCGGTACCGCAGCCCAGATCCATCACATGAGTAAAACGGCGCGCGCCCAGTTGGGTCAGGCCCTCGACAAGACGTTGCGGTGCACGGTAGGCCAACGCGCCGGTCAGGTGCTGGCTGAAGTCGGCGGCATAGCCGTCAAACAAAAACTCTACATACTCGCGCGGCGGATGTTGTGGCGCATCCTGGCCGCGCACGGCAGCCAGAAAGTAGCCGGTGACCTGGGGGTCTGCGCCGAGTGCCAGCGCCTGCTCGTAGCTGAGCGCCGCCTCGCGCAATTGCCCCAACTCGCGCAACAAGGTGCCCCGGTGGTTCCAGGCAGGAGCACTTTGCGGGTTTAAGGCCAGCACGCGGTCGAATGCTGCCAGCGCGTCGGCGTGGTGGCCCAATGCAGCGCGTGCCAGACCCAGGTGCGACCAGGCCTCCTGGTTGTCTGGCTCTCTTTCGCAGGCCTGCTCGAGCAACGGCACAGCCGGGGCATGTTTGCCCAGCAAGACCCGCACCGCGCCCAGGTTGGTCAACAGCGAAGGCCGACCCGGTGCCAGGGCCAACGCGGCTTCAAAGCATTGCTCAGCTTCAATCAGACGGGCAGCCTCGAAATGGGCCAGGCCGTTGGTGAACAGCTGGCGGGCTTGTTGTAGTGGGTCAAGCGGCGTGTTGCTCATGTGTCTATCAGTCCGTCACTTTTTTCGATGGAGCAGATCAGAGGAAACAAGGCCCCAACTCCCGCATCCAGACCGTGGCCCATTGCACGTCCGGGCATTGCTGGGCTGGCGCCACGGCTTCGTGGCGGGTGGCGCAGTTGAGCAGGAAGAAGCCCCCAACCGTTTCTTTGGCCTTGGCAAAGCGGGCGTCGATGACCTGGGTTTGGCCACCGCGCGCCTGCACCCGGGCACTGCTGGCTTGTGGGGTGAGCGGCTGCGTGCCCAGCAGCACGCCCTGCGCTTGCAGGCCATCGGCATACGCCAGAACGCTGTCGTAATCGGCCCTTCGCTCGGCGTCGTTGCACGCCTCGCGTTGGCCAATGGGTTCGACAACGAGCTGGCGGTAGGTCATGCGGCGCAGTCTACAAAACTGTTGTGAAACTGATCGTAAGTGGCACCCGCCAGTACACCTGCGAAATAGCACCCGCGAGTTGGCCAACTGGTGCTTGTGCACTAAAAATATGCAACGTCACGCCGACCCTGGCGACGTTGGCTAACGTTATCCTGCAAGACTTGCGCCGCCAGCAGCAGCGCATCCCCTTAACTTTTTGCTGGAACCCTTATGCCGCAACTCATCGCGACACTGGACGCTGTGGAAATTCACCACGTACACCTCAAGCGAGACCGCACCACGCTGGGCCGAAAGCCACACAACCACATTGTGCTGACCGATTCAGCCGTGAGTGGCGAGCATTGCGTGTTTGAGCTTAAAGGCCTGGCGGACGTGTTTGTGCAAGACCTGGGCAGTACCAACGGGACCTACATTAACGGTCAAATGGTGCAAAGGCAGCAGCTGCAAGACGGCGACATCATCGCGATCGGTCAAGTGCGCATTGAATATCTGACCAGCAATGAAAACGCGCAGGAAAGCAACAGAACAACCGCCATGCCGCTGGAAAGCTACAAAGCAGCAGTTGTTGCTGGCGCGCGCAAGGCTTGCTTGAAGGTGCTGTCGGGCTCGTCGGTCGGCACGGAAATTCCGGTGGTGAAAGCCGTGGGCACTTTTGGCACCCCTGGCGTCGCGCTGGTAGCTATTGCACAGCGCCGCCAGGGTTATTTCGTCTCGTGCATGGAAGCAACCATCACCCCCACCCTTAACGGCGTGCGCCTGACTGACGAGCCACGACTCATGGCCGATCAAGACGTGTTGGTACTGGCTGGAACCACCCTGCAGTTTGTGCTGCAGTGAGGGTCTACCTTGCTATTTATTAAATAGCTGGTGCGGCATTTGGGTATTGGGTTAGGTGCAATCTTGACCATTGGTTTGCGAAAACTTTGTATTTGCGGACTGCAAGCCTCAACGGACACACCGATACAATCTCCAACTTCAGGAGAGAGCCACCCCAGCGGTGGCCGCCGAAGGCGAAAACGCTCAGGCAAAAGGACTGATGAAACCTACTCTGTTGGAGAGCGGTTGATTCCCCGAAAGCACCGGGGAGTCAACCCACCGAAGGGGCAAGCCCGCGCACCGTTGCGCGGGTGAATCTCTCAGGTACCAGGGACAGCAGAGTTCACCGCAAGACGGTCTTGTCAAGGCCATCGTGCGGCGCTTGCTGGAGCTCAGGTTTTGTCGTCCGCCACTTCATCCCCCGCTGGTCTACTCGCTACACCGTTGCACGCGCTTCACATGGAATTGGGCGCGCGCATGGTGCCTTTTGCCGGCTACTCCATGCCGGTTCAATATCGCTTGGGGGTGATGGCTGAGCATCTGCACACCCGACAGTCTGCTGGGTTATTTGATGTCTCGCACATGGGGCAACTCAAGCTGGTGGGGCCAGATGCAGCAGCGGCATTCGAGTCGCTGATGCCAGTGGATGTAATTGATTTGCCGGTAGGCAAACAACGCTATGGCCTGCTGCTGACCGACGAGGGCACGGTGATTGACGATTTGATGTTTGTGAACCGCGGCAGCGATCTTTTTGTCATCGTCAACGGTGCCTGCAAAGTGGGCGACATTGCACACTTGCTGCAAAAAATCGGTATGCGTTGCGATGTGATTCCCATGCCCGAGCGCGCACTGCTGGCCTTGCAGGGGCCGCTGGCGGTGCAAGCCTTACAACGGCTTGTACCGGGCGTGAACCGATTGGTATTCATGACCGGTGACTCATTTAGTTGGCACGGCGGCGACCTGTTCATTACCCGCAGCGGCTACACCGGCGAAGACGGTTTTGAAGTCTCGGTGCCGGGTGAGCATGCAGACGCTTTGGCACGCGCGCTGCTGGCGCAACCCGAGGTCAAACCCATCGGTTTGGGTGCCCGCAATTCGCTTCGACTGGAAGCCGGACTGTGCTTGTACGGCAACGACATGGATACCACCACCACGCCGGTAGAGGCAGGATTGAACTGGGCCATCCAAAAAGTGCGGCGCACCGGCGGCGCGCGCGCAGGTGGCTTTCCCGGCGCAAACAAAGTGCTGGCCCAACTCAGCGGTGAAGGCCTGACGCGCAAGCGCGTAGGCTTGCTGGCGCTGGAGCGCGTGCCGGTGCGCGAACACTGCGAGCTGCAAAACGTGCAAGGCCAACGCATCGGCGAAACCACCAGCGGCCTCCTGGGCCCCAACATCGATAAACCGATTGCCATGGGCTACGTAGGTGCAGAATTTGCAACGCTTGGTATGAAAGTCAATGCCATCGTGCGCGGCAAGCTGGTGCCCATGCAGGTGGTGAGCATGCCGTTTGTGCCGAATCGTTATTACCGCGGCTGACGGCGACGCGCAATTCATCAGTAGTTAATCCGACTCTGACCCCGATTATTTTTAGGAGCAATCCATGAGCATGAAATACACGCAAGACCACGAGTGGGTCAACTTCAATGACGGCATTGCAACCGTCGGTATCACCCACCATGCGCAGGACGCGCTGGGTGATGTGGTGTTTGTCGACTTGCCCGAGGTAGGCAAAAGCTTTGCTCAAAAAGACGTGGCGGGTGTGGTGGAGTCGGTGAAAGCCGCTGCTGATGTGTACATGCCGTTGACCGGTGAGGTGACCGAAGTTAACGAAGCCCTGCGCGCCGACCCGTCGCTGGCCAACAGCGATCCGTTGGGTAAAGGCTGGTTTTTCAAGATCAAGCTGGCCGATTCAGCGCAACTGGATGCGCTGATGGACGAGACCAGTTACGCCAGTTTTGCTACCTGATAACCGCTGATGACGCCCGCTGCGCGGGCATGGCTTCGCTGGCGCTTTGATGACAGATGACATCAAGCCAGGCCCCTCGTCATCTTTCATCAAGCCGCACAGCGGCAAGGTCATCCCATCATTGAACCAACCCAAGAAAGCAAGCCATGTTGATGCAAGCCGCCAAGCCCTTGAGCGATCTGGAAAACCACGCCGAGTTCATCGCCCGCCACATCGGCATTTCGGATGCCGATGAAGCGCACATGCTGTCTGTCATCGGCGAAGCCTCGCGCCGTGCATTGATTGAGCGCATCGTGCCGCGCAGCATCGCCCGTAGCAGCGCCATGAAGCTGCCCGCACCGGTGACGGAGGCTGCCGCGCTGGCCGAGCTCAAGGTCATGGCCAACCAAAACAAGGTGTTCACAAGCTTTATCGGCCAGGGCTACTACGGCACCCACACGCCCGGTGTGATCTTGCGCAACATTCTCGAAAACCCCGCCTGGTACACCGCATACACGCCTTACCAGGCCGAGATCAGCCAGGGAAGGTTGGAGGCGCTGATCAACTTTCAAACGATGGTGTGCGATTTGACCGCCATGCCGATTGCCAATGCTTCGATGTTGGACGAAGCCACGGCGGCAGCTGAAGCCATGACGCTGGCCAAGCGCAGTGTCAAAAGCAAGAGCAACACTTTTGTGGTGGCGGGTGACTGCCACCCCCAAACCATCGAAGTCATTCAAACCCGTGCTGCGCCGCTGGGCATTACCGTGCTGCTAGCCAATTCCGCGCCCGAATGGCATGCAGCGCTGGCAGGTGAGTACTTTGCCGTGCTGGCGCAGTATCCATCCACCAGCGGGCGAATTGACGACCTGGGTGCAGATGTGGCGGTCGTACACGCCAAGCAAGCGGCGTTCATCGTTGCTGCCGATTTACTAGCACTGACACTGCTTAAACCCCCTGGTGAGTTTGACGCCGACATCGTGGTGGGGACCACCCAACGCTTTGGCATGCCGCTGTGCAACGGTGGTCCGCACGCAGCTTTTATGGCATGCCGGGACGCGTTCAAGCGCTCGCTACCGGGCCGTTTGGTGGGCGTCAGTGTCGATTCGCATGGCAACCCGGCTTATCGTCTGGCCCTGCAAACCCGTGAGCAGCACATTCGCCGTGAGAAAGCCACCTCAAATATTTGCACCGCGCAGGTGCTACCTGCGGTGGTGGCGAGCATGTACGCCGTCTACCACGGACCAGAAGGCCTGAAGCGAATTGCCAACCGTGTGGCCGCCTACACCGCCGTACTGGCGCGGGGTTTAATTCAACTGGGCTTTGAGCCACGCGGTGGCTCAGCCTTTGACACCCTGAGCCTGAAGACCGAAGACGCTACATATTCCATAGCTGCTCGAGCAGTATCTGCAAGGGCTAACCTGCGAATTCATAACAAAGACTACCTTTGCATCACGCTGGACGAGACGACCACGCGAGAAGACATCGCCCTCATCTGGTCGTTCTTTGCTGAACCCGGCCAGTCCTTGCCAAAGGTCGACGACCATGAAAAAGGAATCGAATCGCTGATTCCTGCCGAGTTGCGGCGCACCAGTGCGTTCCTGACCCATCAGGTATTCAACACCCACCACTCCGAGACCGCCATGCTGCGCTACATACGGTCTTTGAGCGACAAAGATCTGGCGCTGGACCGCACCATGATTCCGCTGGGCTCGTGCACCATGAAGCTGAACGCTACCAGCGAGATGATTCCGATCACCTGGCCGGAGTTTGCCAATATCCACCCGTTTGCCCCGGCCGACCAACGCCTGGGTTATCAACAATTGGATGAGCAGCTACGCCGATGGCTTTGTCAAGCCACCGGCTATGCGGGCATCAGCCTGCAACCCAATGCCGGCAGCCAGGGCGAATACGCGGGTCTGCTGGTCATCAAAGCCTGGCACGAAAGCCGGGGCGAGGCGCACCGCAAAATTTGCCTGATTCCCTCATCGGCCCATGGCACCAACCCTGCCAGTGCGCAAATGGTCGGAATGCAGGTGGTGGTGACCGCGTGTGATGCCAGTGGCAACGTGGACATGGCTGACCTGCAAGCCAAGTGCGAGCAACACAGCGCTCACCTGGCCGCGATGATGATCACCTACCCCAGCACTCACGGCGTGTTTGAAGCGCAGGTCAAAGACCTGTGTGCGCTGGTGCATCGCCATGGCGGTCGGGTGTATGTGGACGGGGCAAACATGAACGCGCTGGTCGGCGTGGCTGCACCCGGCGAGTTCGGTGGTGACGTGAGCCACCTGAACCTGCACAAAACCTTCTGCATTCCGCACGGCGGCGGCGGTCCTGGCGTGGGGCCGGTGTGCGTGGTGGAAGATCTGGTGCCGTTCTTGCCGGGCCACGAAACAGGTGGCGTTCCCGTCAACGGCGTCGGTGCCATCAGCGCAGCGCCGCTGGGCAACGCGGCTGTGTTGCCTATCAGCTGGATGTATTGCCGCATGATGGGCTCTGAGGGCCTTCAGCAGGCTACCGAAGTTGCCATCCTGTCGGCCAACTACATCAGCGCCCGCCTGAAGGACCACTACCCGACGCTGTATGCAGGCGCGGGCGGCCATGTGGCGCACGAGTGCATCCTGGATCTGCGCCCCATCAAGGAAATCTGTGGCGTGACCGCAGAAGACGTGGCCAAGCGCTTGATCGACTACGGCTTTCACGCGCCGACGCTGAGCTTTCCGGTGGCTGGCACCTTGATGGTGGAGCCCACTGAAAGCGAAGACCTGGTGGAGATTGACCGCTTCATTAACGCGATGGTTGCCATCCGCCATGAGATTGCGCGCATTGAAAACGGCGAATGGCCGCAAGACGATAACCCGTTAAAAAACGCGCCCCACACGGCGCAAACCGTAGCGGCCGACGAGTGGACAAGGCCTTACCCACGCAGCGTGGGATCGGCCACGCTAAACAACAAACACCACGCCAAATATTGGGCCCCGGTGGGCCGGCTGGACAATGTGTATGGCGATCGCAACCTGTTTTGCAGTTGCGTGCCGATGGCGGATTTTCAGTAAGTCCGAGTTTGTCAAACGTTGCATGACAGTTTGATCAGCAGGCGTTTCGCCTGCGAGTCAATGCACGATTTGAGGGTGTGGCCGAGCAGTTGGTGGAGTATCCGGCCAAAGCCACTCACACCAGCGTCAGCGAAATACTGCGCCTGAGCGTAGACGCTTACTGCAAGCAACTGCGCAGCCAGACACCCACCGTTTCAAAACTTGATGTTGGAAACATGATGCTATGAATATAGTAGCTGTTTGAGCAATCCAAACAACAGCTTGTGGCCATTTTTACTTAAACAAAGACCCTGGTTTGGTGCGTGGCTCCTGGCGGCACACTATCCCGGCACATCTTCGGAAAGCAGCGATGGCAGGGTGGATCCTGTGTGTTGCTGTTGTTGTTGTAACGCACTGACTTGCGCTTGCAATTGCTGCACTCGCCGACGTTGGAAAAACCAGCCGACAAGGCCTACCGCCAATACCCCCAGACCCGCAGGACCTGCAAGGCTGAGTTGACGAGAATGATCCAGCTCAGCTTGCAGATGTTGAGCCCGCGCGCGACCAGCCAGACTTTGTTTGCGCGCCACCAGCAAGCCGCGGTCTGCTTTGTCAATTTCCTGGCGGTAACGCAGCGCGTCTTCCGGTGCAATCTGCGCGCCTTGCCAAGCATTGGCGGCCTGCTCGCGCTCCAGTGTGCTTTGCTCCAAAGGCAGCAGCGAGAGATCGTTACTGGGCCGCAAACGCAAAACATGGGGTGACGGATGAACTACCCTATCGGTCGACATCATCGAATCGATGATCAACGAATCGGTAGTCGTTTGTGTGCCGGTGACGCCGGATAGGGTGCTCATAGGTTCAGGAAACCAAAATTGGCGGTAGCGCATGTCCGGCACGCCCGGTCACTCACACACCCACATCACCACAAGTAACTAAATAATTCGGATTGTGTCCCAAATGGGACAGCAACTACCAGGCCGCCGGGGATTGCTCAAAACCAGCTGGTGCATCAACCACATTTGCAAAGCTGATTATTTCGTAAGCGCCTGGCTGGCTGAGCAAGGCGCGCAGCAACTGATTGTTCAGGGCGTGGCCACTACGAAAGGCGCTGTACGCCGCCAGCAGCGGCTTGCCAAGCAGATAAAGATCGCCCATGGCGTCGAGGATTTTATGTTTCACAAACTCGTCGTCGTAACGCAGACCATCGGCATTGAGCACCTTGTAATCGTCCATCACGATCGCGTTGTCCAGCCCGCCACCCAGCGCCAGGCCGCTGGCACGCATCGCCTC
>JAYUXO010000238.1:0-9577 GCA_043753505.1 Comamonadaceae bacterium | reverse complement strand
CTATTCAATCGCTTTTCCCATGTCTTCAACTACCTTTTTCGCATCGCCAAACACCATCATGGTTTTGTCCATGTAGAACAGCTCGTTGTCCAGGCCCGCATAGCCCGCGGCCATGGAGCGTTTGTTGACGATGATGGTTTTGGCTTTGTAGGCTTCCAGAATGGGCATGCCGTAGATCGCGCTGCCTTTCACGTGCGCAGCAGGGTTCACCACATCGTTGGCACCCAGGATGATGGCCACGTCTACTTGACCAAACTCACCGTTGATGTCTTCCATCTCGTGTACCTGGTCGTAGGGCACCTCGGCCTCGGCCAGCAGCACGTTCATGTGGCCGGGCATGCGACCGGCCACCGGGTGAATGGCGTATTTCACTTTGATGCCTTTTTCGGTGAGCTTGGCTGCCAACTCTTTCACCGCATGCTGCGCGCGCGCCACAGCCAGACCATAGCCAGGCACGATGACCACGGTTTCGGCATTGCCCAGCACGAAAGCCGCGTCGTCTGCGCTGCCGGTTTTCACGGCTCTCTGCACGGCTGAACCCGCCGCGGCGGTGGTGACCTCACCCCCAAACCCGCCCAGAATCACGTTAAAGAACGAGCGGTTCATGGCCTTGCACATGATGTAGCTGAGGATCGCGCCGGAGCTGCCCACCAGCGAGCCCGCAATGATGAGCATGCTGTTGTTCAGGCTGAAACCAATGCCCGCCGCCGCCCAGCCGGAGTAGCTGTTGAGCATGGACACCACCACCGGCATGTCGGCCCCGCCGATGGGAATGATGATGAGCACGCCCATCACGAAGGCCAGCGCGGTGGCAATGGCGAAGAAGAGTTGGTTGCCGGTGACGGTAAAGGCGACCACATTGGCCAGCAAGATCATGCCCAACACCAGATTCAGCTTGTGCTGCCCGGCAAACTGCACCGGCGCACCTTGAAACAGGCGGAACTTGTAAGTGCCCGACAGCTTGCCAAACGCAATCACAGAGCCGCTGAAGGTGATCGCGCCAATCACCGAACCCAGCGCAAGTTCCAGCCGGTTGCCCAGCGGAATTTCCATGCCCTTGGCAACGATTTGAAAAGCCCAGGGCTCTACAACCGCCGCAATGGCAATGAAAACCGCTGCCAGTCCAATCATGCTGTGGAAAAACGCCACCAACTCGGGCATCTTGGTCATCTCTACCGTCTTGGCGCGGTAAGCGCCGTAGCCGCCGCCCACCACCACGCCCAGCGCCACCCAAGCCATGCCTTGCAGGCCGCGCGCAGCGTCGCCCGCAATTTGCCAGATGAGTGCGCCGGTGGTGAGCACGGCAATCGTCATGCCCACCATGCCAAACAGATTGCCGCGAATCGAGGTGGTGGGGTGAGACAGACCCTTGAGCGCCTGAATGAAGCAGACAGAAGCGATCAGATACAGCAGGGTAACAATGTCCATACTCATTTGGCCGCTCCTTTTTCAATAGCTGCTTGAGCAGTATCTACAGGGGCGGGGAGCTTTTTTTCCTTCTTCTTGAACATTTCCAGCATGCGCCGCGTGACCAGAAAACCGCCAAACACATTCACCGCCGCCAGCGCCACCGCCAGCACGCCCATGGTTTTGCCCAGCGGGGTTTCGGTGAGCGCGGCGGCCAGCATCGCGCCCACGATGACGATGGCCGAGATCGCGTTGGTCACCGCCATCAGCGGCGTGTGCAGTGCGGGCGTGACGGTCCACACCACGTGGTAGCCCACGTAAATGGCCAGCACGAAGATGATGAGGTTGGTCAGGGTGGATGAGACTTCCATTTTTTTCTCCTACGGTTGTTTCTCTCTGTGCGATGACGGGATGATTTCGCTGCGCTTCAATGAAGGAAGGGGGGATGGACGGCTGTTGGTCATCTGTCATCGACGCGCAGCGAGGTCATCCCGTCATTCGACTATTTGCGACGAACTTCGCCGCCCTGCGTCATCAGGCAAGCGGCCACGATGTCGTCTTCCATGTCGATCTTCAGCGTGCCTTCTTTGGTGACGATCAGCTTCAGAAAATCGAGCACGTTGCGGGCGTACAGCGCTGACGAATCGGCGGCCACCAGCGCGGGCAGATTGGTCTCGCCGATCAGGGTTACGCCATATTTCACAACCGTTTTGTCGGTCTCGGTCAGCGGGCAGTTGCCGCCAATGCCGTCAGCACCCTTGCCTGCCGCAATGTCCACGATCACCGAGCCCGGCTTCATGGACTTGACCATGTCTTCGGTGACCAGCACGGGCGCGGCGCGACCAGGAATCAGCGCGGTGGAAATCACCACGTCGGCCTGCGCCACGCGTTTGGCCACTTCGATTTTTTGCCGCTCCAGCCAGCTTTGCGGCATGGGCTTGGCGTAGCCACCCACGCCCACGGCGGCTTCTTTTTCTTCGGGGGTGTCGTAGCTCACGTCGATGAATTTGCCACCCAAAGATTCAACCTGCTCTTTCACGCTGGGCCGCACGTCAGACGCTTCAATCACCGCGCCCAGGCGTTTGGCCGTGGCAATGGCCTGCAAACCGGCCACGCCCACGCCCAAAATCACCACGCGGGCGGCTTTCACCGTGCCAGCGGCGGTCATCAACATCGGGAAAAAGCGCTGGTATTGGTCGGCGGCCATCATCACGGCCTTGTAGCCTGCGATGTTGGCTTGCGAACTGAGCACGTCCATGCTCTGCGCGCGGGTGGTGCGCGGTGCGGCTTCAAGCGCAAAACCGGTGATCTGCGCCGTGGCCAGGCGTTGCAAGCCGGGCGCATCAAACGGGTTGAGCATGCCCACCACCACCGTACCGGGTTTGATATGTGCTGCCTCCGCGTCTGATGGGCTGCGCACCTTGAGCACCAGCTCACAGCCCAAGGCGCCAGCGGCATCGGTGACTTCGCAGCCAGCGGCCACGTAGGCCTCATCGGTCACGCTGGCAGCCACACCAGCGCCCGACTGGATGCGCAGGGTGTGGCCAAGGGCTTTGAGTTTTTTCGCCGTCTCGGGGGTGACGGCGACACGGGTTTCGCCAGGCAGCGTCTCTGCTGGTACGCCAATGAGCATGGGCGTCTCCTCGGTGTTGTTGATTGGAATAAAACGACTGACGTTTAGCTTACATGAAGAAACTGCACACTCCGCACCCGGTAAACCCATAGATGACACCCATGCAAGTTCCTGCAGCCCCGCGATTCAAACCCAGCGTCACCGTGGCCGCCATCATCGAGCGCGAAGGCCGCTTTCTATTGGTCGAAGAGCACACGCCCGAGGGCCTGAAGCTGAACAACCCCGCCGGCCATCTGGACCCCTGCGAGTCGCCCACCCAGGGCTGCGCCCGCGAAACGCTCGAAGAAACCGCCCACCACTTCACCCCCACACATTTAGTCGGCGTGTACCTGTCGCGCTTTGAACGGATGCGCGACGGGGTGAAAGAAGACATTACCTACCTGCGCTTTGCCTACTGCGGCGATTTGGGCCTGCACCTGCCCGACCAGCCGCTGGACCACGGCATCGAGCGCACGCTGTGGATGACCGAAGCCGAAATCCGCGCCAGCGAATCGCGCCACCGCAGCCCGTTGCTGCTGCAATGTCTGGATGATTACTTGGCGGGGCAGCGGTTTCCGCTGGATGTGGTGTTCACGGATGCCAGTATTTAAGGTGTTTAGGGCTGCAGCCCTTTTGGATACTGCACAAGCAGCTATATTTTATATAGCAAAATAGGATAGGCAGTTAAGAAATGAGCCGCGAGCCAGTTCGGCCCGCGACATGCGCTGCGGTTTGGGTGCCACGTCAAGGCACCGGGCGAACATAACGGTGCTCCCACGACGCGCCAAAGTTGGCCGACACGCCGCCCTTGCCGACCCGGGTGAAGGCACGGCCGACTACGGGCAGGCCGTTGCCGCCGGGTGGGTTGAGGGCCCCGAATTCAGCAGGGAAGTTGCCTTGGCCGGTGAAGAGGCCGCTCATGGCAATACGGGCCCATCCGTCACGTACGCCGCTAAACGTCAACATATCCACACGCGAAACCACACCACCCAATGCCGATACCCCCGCAGGGTTGAAAGCCATGACGCTGACCGCACCGCACTGAAGTGAAGGCCTACGCGGCGGAGAGGGAATGAAGTTCGATTCAAGTGGTAATACTTCCTCCCGGTCAAGGTAGAAGTAGCTGAAAGATGTGCATATGTTCTGTCCGTTTGGCGAGTTAATTACATTGGCACTGAAGTAATCCCTTCCCACAAACCGCGAATACCCCACCCCAAACGCCCCTGGCGCAACCGTCCGGTAATCCAGCCCCACGCTGTAGCGCCGCGTCGGCATGCTGAGCACCCAGTCGGTCTGCGCGTTCACGCTGGGGTCGGTGATGAACTCGTTCATCACATTCAAGGTCGCCAACCGCTTGGACAGCACCTCGGCCTGGTACAGCGGGTACACCGGGTTGTTGCCGGGTGAGCCGATCACGTACAGGGTGGACAGGTCGGGCAGGTCCGCGTTACGGGCCACGGCCATGGGCAGCGGCAGGCCGACAAAAGGCCCGCCTTTGCCGTCCTGGACACCCGTGGGGCCTGCATTGCTGGTGCGAAAGGTCGGGTCGGCGGTGAACAGGTCGGGGGTGGCAGCGGGTGCGTTGTTTTGCGGAAAAAACACGATGGCCCCGTGCGCGGGCTCGCCGTTGTACGGGTTGCGTACTTCGATGGCCAACGCCTCGCCAGCAGCTGCGCCCGATTGCGGCACGTTGATGAGGGTCCAGTTGGCCGTCAAGCCGGTCGACGGCGCGCGCAGGCCCAGTGCATAGGCTGCGCCCAGGGTGGTGGGATCGTTCTGGAGCAAATTCAATGCCGCTGCGCTGGTGGGTGTGCTGTAGCACGGGGCCACGCGCTTAATGTGCTTGACGGCCGTGAACAGCGGGTTGGCAGTCGCCAGCGCCGCGCCAAATGGCGGCGTGCCGGGGCCTATCGGTCCGCCGTTCACGTCAATGGCGAGCGGGGGAATGTCCGCCATGTTGATGATCTCGACATAGCCCTCCCGGGTTTCTGCCATCAGCGCATCGTCGCTCAGGCGCGGGTTCACGCGGCTGGTGGAAAACGACGTGCCGCTGATGGTTTGGGGAATGGTGCAGCTCACATCGTTGTGGGTCAGCACCGCCCGGCCATCAGCTCCCCGGCTCAGGTTGGCCGTCCACATGTCGCCAGGGGAGAGAAAAACCTGAAAGTCCAGCACGCTGTCAGCGTTGGACGCGCCGCGAAACCGCACCTTCACCGCCTTGGCGTTCACCGTGTCGGTGTTGATCAGGTTGATCAGGGTGGCATTGCCCGCCTGCACAGAGTAGTAAGGAATGATGAGCTGGTGCCCGATGCCGCCCGGCACAGTTTGGGTGGCCCGAAAGAGGTTGCCTTCGGGGTTGGTGGACGAAATTGTGGCCGCACCGTTGTCAATCAGCCGGGAAGCGGTTGCGATTGTGGATAGGTTGCCCAAACAAACGACCGCTGCGACCACTGCGAATGTGTTTTTCATGTTTACTCCCTGTCGAGCAAGCCAGCAGAGACTTCGCTGGCTTGCTAAATCAAGGCGCAGTTTAGGCGCGCAAGATGTCAGCGCTCAAACCCGCCGGGCCAACCCAACCACCCCCACCGCCAGCACCCCCAGCCACACCGCCATACCCAGTGCACCCGCCTGCTGCAAGGCCACGCCGCTGATCACTGGGCCGACTGCGCCGCCCAGGGTGTAGCCGGTGATCATGGCGGCGGTGCCGGCGGCCACCGAGCTGCCGTTGAAGTGATGCGCCACCGAAATCATGGACAAGGTGTACAGCGCGCCGCCCACGCCACCCCACAGCCAGGCGCTGGCCCACAGCAGCCACAGGTGTTGACCGCCTAGCGTGAAGGCAAAGCCCGCGGCTGACACCAGCAGCACACCACCGGCCAGGGCGAATACCCGTCGCGGTGAAAAGCGATCGGCGGCCAGACCGGCCGGGAGCTGAAACACAAAGCTGCCGAGACCCAACGCGCCGACTACGCTGGCGGCCTGGGCCATCGACAGGCCAGCGCCCGCGCCATTGGCCGCGCTGATGCTGCCCAAACCCGCCTCGAACACACCGCCCACAAACGCAATGCCAGCTAACGCAGGAACCTGGCGCATAGCCCCCCAAGTGCCCAGCGCAGGGCCCGCGTCGGCCGCATGCGCCGCCTGGGGTGCCCGCTGGGACACGCCTGTGGCCAGCGCTACGACCAGCGCAGCAAACTGCACCGCCACCGCCACCCACAAGGTGGTGGGCGCGGGCCACAACAAGGCAGCGGGCACAAACGGTCCCACGGCGAGTGCGCCACCCAAAGCGGTCTGGTAAAGCCCCATCACGCGGCCACGCTGCGCGGGCGGTGCGTGCTGGGCTAATAGCGCCTCCGTGGCGTTCCACACAGCCGCCGCGCCCACGCCGCCCGCCACCGAACTGGCGCACCACAGCGCAAAGCTTGTCGTCAGCGCATAGCCCAGGGTGCACACCGTCTCCAGCACCAGGCCCGCCACATAGCAAGGCCCCAAACCAAAGCGCGCAAAGGCTCGGGGCATGAACGGAATCAGCACCGCCACGCAGGCAAACGGGATCATGGCAAACGCGCCAATGGCGGTGGTGCTGAAGCCGCGCTGATACAACTGCACGGCCAGCAAAGGGCTGAACATGGAAAAGGAGGTCACCACCAAGGTGGTGGCCACCGCCAGCGCCCACACGCTGCGCATGCCGGAAGCTTCAGAATTCATGGCTGATGTTTAAAAACACTATAAAAAGCATAGCTGCTTGAGCAGTATTAACAAGGGCGGGGGGCCGATTTGGCTTAAAAACCCTCAAAACAGGCGGTGGGCCGGTGGAAGGCGCAAAAAAGCCCGCCGAAGCGGGCTTGTTGGCAAACTTGATCTGTCAGCTTACTTGCTTAAACACTCTTTCATGAACGCCTTGCGGTCATCGCCCTTTTTACCGTCGGCTTTGGCCGTAACGTTGCAGGACTTCATTTTGTCTTGCTGGCTGGTCTTTTTGGCGCTCAAGCACGTGCTCATGAATTTCTTGCGCTCGTCGCCGGTTTTGCCTTCGGCTTCTTTGTTGCACATGCCCATTTTGGTCTGCTGGGGCGTTTTGGCATCGGGTGCGCCGACGTGCGCTGCAGCCTGGGCGCTACCGGCAGTCAAGGCAAAGCCCAACGCAATGATGGAAAAAAGAGTCTTCATGTTGTGTCCTGGTGGTGATAGGTGTGGTTGGAACTGTTGTCTGCCAGACCCAAAAAGGGTTAAGCAAAAAAGATTCAAGCACAGAACCACAAGGCCATCAAGAGGACGGGCACTGGGTGGAGTGGCTGAGCCGGGGTAGGCCCGTAAAATCATCCGATGCTTTTAGTCAAACAGGAACTGCTCGCCCAATTGGCGCTTGAGCTGGAAAAAATCTCCCCCGGTGCCGGTGTCAAAGCCGCGTTCGAATCGCCCAAAGTCGCTGCTTTGGGCGACTTGGCCAGCACAGCTGCCATGCAGTTGGCCAAACCTCTGAAACTGAACCCACGGCAGGTGGCCGAGAACCTCATTACGGCGCTGATGGCCACCGCGCCGTACCAGCGCTGGGTGGATGCGATGGAGATTGCCGGGCCAGGCTTTATCAACATCAAGCTGAAAGCTGCGGCCAAGCAAAGTATCGTGACCGAGGTGCTGGAAGCAGGTGCGCAGTTTGGCAGCCAGCCCCTGCGCCGCGAGCGCATCCTGGTCGAGTTCGTCTCGGCCAACCCCACTGGCCCGCTGCACGTGGGCCACGGGCGCCAAGCCGCGTTGGGTGACGCAATTTGCAATCTGTATGCCACCCAGGGCTGGGACGTGTGGCGCGAGTTTTACTACAACGACGCGGGTGTGCAGATCAACACCCTGGCCAAGTCCACCCAGCTGCGGGCGCAGGGCTTCAGCCCAGGGGACGCATGCTGGCCCACCGACCCGGACAACCCGGAAAGCAAAGCGTTTTACAACGGCGACTACATCACCGACATCGCGGCTGACTTTCTGGCTAAAAAGACAGTGCAGGCCGACGACCGCAGCTTCACTGCCAGCGGCGATGTGCAGGACACCGACAGCATTCGCCAGTTCGCCGTGGCTTATTTGCGCCACGAGCAAGACCTGGACTTGCAGGCCTTTGCGGTGAAGTTTGACCACTACTACCTGGAGTCCAGCCTATACACCAGCGGGCGGGTCGATGCGGCCGTGAGCAAGCTGGTGGCCGCGGGCAAAACCTACGAGCAAGACGGCGCGCTGTGGCTCAAATCCACCGACTATGGAGACGACAAAGACCGGGTGATGAAAAAGTCTGACGGCTCGTATACCTACTTCATGCCCGATGTGGCCTATCACATCAGCAAATGGGAGCGCGGTTTTGCCAAGGTGGTAAACATTCAAGGCATGGACCACCACGGCACGATTGCCCGCGTGCGCGCAGGCCTGCAGGCGGCCTCTTCACTCGATAACTTGGGCATCCCCCCCGGCTACCCCGACTACGTACTGCACACCATGGTGCGCGTGATGCGCGGCGGTGAGGAAGTGAAAATTTCCAAGCGCGCGGGCAGCTATGTAACCCTGCGCGATCTGATTGAGTGGACCAGCGCAGACGCGGTGCGCTTCTTTTTGCTCAGTCGCAAAGCCGACACCGAATACCTGTTTGACGTGGATCTGGCGCGCGCCAAAAACAACGACAACCCGGTGTATTACGTGCAGTACGCCCACGCCCGCATCTGCTCTGTGCTGCGCACCTGGGGCGGCGAGGTTGCGGCGCTAAAAACCATGGACTTGTCGCCGCTGCAAAGCCCGCAAGCGCTGGCGCTAATGCTGTTACTGGCCAAATACCCCGAGATGCTGACCAGCGCCGCGCAAGGCTTTGCGCCGCATGACGTGACGTTTTACCTGCGCGAGCTGGCTGCCTGCTACCACAGCTACTACGATGCCGAGCGCATTTTGGTAGACGACGAAAGCGTGAAAAACGCCCGTCTGGCGCTCGTTAGCGCCACAGCGCAAGTGCTGCACAATGGCTTGGCGGTGCTGGGCGTGAGCGCACCTTCGACAATGTGAAGGAATCGGTCTTGGTCAAGAATTCAACACACTTTATGAAGCAACAGGGCGGCGTGTTTTTAGGCGTCGTGATTGGCGTGCTGGTGGGTCTGGCAGCTGCCTTGGCGGTGGCGGTGTACGTGGCAAAGGTGCCGGTGCCCTTTGTGAACAAGGGGCAGAACCGCAACGCCGGGCAAGACGAAGCCGAAGCCCGGAAAAACAAAGACTGGAATCCCAACGCGCCCCTGGCGGGCAAAAACTCGGCCCGACCCGCTTCGGCGGCAGGAGCCGTCACACCGCCTTCTTCACCAGCACCGGCGCCTGCACCAACAGCAGCGACAACAATAGAACCCAGCGAAGCCGCCAAAGCCGCAGCCAGTGCCGCGAAGGCAGCAGCCCGTGCAGAAATCAAGGCGGCAGCGGCATTAGTCGTCAAAGCCGCTGGTGCATCCGAGGCGAAGCCACTGCCAGTCAAACCTGCATCGGCAGACCCCCTGGGCGATCTGGCCAAGGCCAAGTCAGCTATTGCCGCAGGGCCCGCAG
>JAYUXO010000237.1:0-9597 GCA_043753505.1 Comamonadaceae bacterium | reverse complement strand
CGCGTCACCGGCGGGCAGCGTCCCGTCGCAAGATAATCCAGAACACTTTTTCAGCCACCAGGAAAATCCCATGAGCCAAACAGAACAATCCAGCCAGGAACCCAGCCAACAACGTATTGATGGCATCGTCAAAGCCAGCCCCATCGTACTGTTCATGAAAGGCAACGCCAGCTTCCCCCAGTGCGGCTTTTCAGGCCGGGCGATTCAAATCTTGAAAGCCTGCGGTGTGGACACCAAAACCCTGTCGACGGTCAACGTGCTGGAAGACAACGAAGTGCGCCAGGGCATCAAGGAATACAGCAACTGGCCCACCATCCCGCAGCTGTACGTGAACGGCGAGTTCATTGGCGGTTCGGACATCATGATGGAGATGTACGAGAGCGGGGAACTGCAACAGGTGATCGGTGGCTCTGGTGCAGCGCAGCACTGATTAATTGGGTCCGGATGGAGATAGCTCTGGCGTGCGAAGCGCTGGTCTCGCTGGTGCAATTGGTGTAACCGGGAGTGGGGTCACTTCCCAATTTTTCCGCGCCGCCATCACCGAATCCGGATATGCAGCCTTTCCGCGGCTGCCGTTATAGCGGCCCAGGGCCATAAACAGGTCGCCGCGCTCGCGCTCCAGGTAGTGCCGCAGGATCACGCAGCCAAAACGCAAGTTGGCTTGCAGGTGAAACAGTTTGCCCGCATCACCATCGCCGATCACACGCGTCCAGAACGGCATCACCTGCATGTAGCCACGCGCGCCTACCGGGGAAACCGCAAATTTACGGAAGGCGCTTTCCACTTGAATCAGGCCCAGCACAGTGGTGGTGTCCAGCCCGGCGCGGCGGGTTTCGTACCAGACGGTTTGCAGGAATTCTTTGCGCTCGTTCCAATCGGGTTTGCGTCGCGCCAGACGGGGGCTGAGAGCGCCTAGCCAGCGCAGGTAGACCAGGCGGGATTCGGTATCCGAAAACTCAGGGACAGGCGGTGCGCTGTTGGCAATGGCAGAGCTGAGCGCGGTGCGCACGGAGTCAATCAGCGGTTCTTCCAGTTGTGCACCGGCGGTAGCATGCTCCTGTATTGATAGCTGTCCCAGCAATCCCCACAAGGGCCACAGGCACTTTCGCCTTGAAATCACGGCTTACAGGCAGCCAGTCGGGCTTGCACGAAGGTCAGCGCTTCGCCTACCGGCACGCGCGTGGCTTCGGTCTCGCGCCGGTGCTGGTACTCCAGCGCACCGTCTTTCAAGCCCTTGTCGCCCACCGCCACGCGATGCGGCACGCCAATTAACTCCCAGTCGGCAAACATGGCACCGGGTCGCTCACCGCGGTCGTCCAGCAACACGTCCACACCAGCGGCCAGCAACTGCTCATAGAGCTGGAATGCGGCCGCTTTGACGTCGGGGCTGCGGTCCATGTTGATGGGGCAGATCACCACGGTGAATGGCGCAATCGCGTCGGGCCAGATGATGCCGCGCGCATCGTGGTTTTGCTCAATGGCGGCTGCGGGCAGGCGCGTGATGCCAATGCCGTAGCAGCCCATCTCGAAATGTTTGGGTTTGCCGTCTTCCGCCAGGAAGGTGGCGTTCATGTCACGGCTGTATTTGGTGCCCAGCACGAAGATGTGGCCGACTTCGATGCCGCGTTCGATGACCAGTACACCTTTGCCATCGGGCGACAAGTCACCTTCGACGACGTTGCGAATGTCGGCCACCCGATCGGGTTCGGGCAGGTCACGGGCCCAGTTCACACCGCTCATGTGAAAGTCTTCTTCGTTGGCACCGCACACCCAGTCGGCCATCACGGCCACGTCACGGTCGACCACAAGTTGAACCGACTTTTTCAGGTTCAGTGGCCCAAGGTACCCGGGCTTGCAGCCGAAGTGGTCGATGATTTCAGGCCCGGTGGCAAAGCGGAAACCCACATCCAGCCCCGGCACCTTGCTTACCTTGATTTCGTTCATGTCATGGTCGCCGCGCAGCAGCAGCAGCCACACCTGGGTTTTGACGACTTCGCCTTTGTCGTTTGTCTGGTCGGTGGCCAGTACCAGCGATTTCACAGTGTGTTGCAGCGGCAGGCCCAGCAGTTGCGCCACGTCGGCACAGGTGCTTTTGCCGGGTGTGGGCGTCCTGGTCAGTGCCTGGGTGGCCGCTGGAGGCGGGCTCTGTGGAGCCAACGATGAGGCTTTTTCCATGTTGGCCGCGTAGACGCTGGCGGGGCAATACACGATGGCGTCTTCGCCCGTCGCGGCAATCACCTGAAACTCTTCCGACAAGTCGCCCCCTATCGCGCCACTGTCGGCGGCCACCGCGCGGTAGCGCAAGCCAAAGCGGTCAAAAATCCTGCGGTAAGCAGCGGCCATGTTGTCGTAGCTTGTCTTGGCGGCAACCAGATCTCGATCAAAGCTGTAAGCGTCTTTCATCGTGAACTCACGCCCGCGCATCAGGCCAAAACGCGGGCGGCGTTCGTCGCGAAACTTGGTTTGAATCTGGTAGAAATTGCGTGGCAATTGCTTGTAGCTGCGCAGCTCTTGTCGCGCAATGTCAGTCACCACCTCTTCACTGGTCGGCTGCACCACATAGTCGCGCGCATGCCGGTCTTTAATACGCAACAACTCCGGGCCCATTTTTTCAAACCGTCCCGACTCTTGCCACAACTCAGCCGGTTGCACCACCGGCATCGTGAGCTCCACCGCACCAGCACGGTTCATTTCCTCGCGCACGATGGCCTCCACCTTGCGGATTACCCGCAGCCCCATGGGCATGTAGCTGTAGATACCAGCGCCGAGTTTTTTGATCAGTCCCGCGCGGGTCATCAACTGGTGGCTGGCCACCTCGGCGTCGGCGGGCGCTTCTTTGAGAGTGGAGATAAAGAACTGGGAGGCTTTCATGCGGCTGAAAATGTAGTGGGCGCGAAGGCTGCAACCGCTTGCCGCGCTACGAAAATAGCGTTACCTGAGCTAGGCGGCATCAGCGTTGGCGGGCATAATCAACGCAGTTAAAAAATTGGGGTTTGATTATGCTTGACCGGGAAGGCTTTCGGCCTAACGTCGGCATCATCTTGCTCAACCAGAAGAGCCAAGTGTTTTGGGGTAAGCGCATCCGCACCCACAGTTGGCAGTTTCCGCAAGGTGGCATTGATCGGGGCGAAACACCCGAACAAGCCATGTTGCGAGAGCTGCACGAAGAGGTCGGTTTGCAACCCGAACATGTGCGCATCGTGGCCCGTACCCGCGACTGGTTGCGCTATGAGGTGCCTGACCGCTACATCCGGCGCGATGCGCGCGGGCATTACCGTGGCCAAAAGCAGATCTGGTTTCTTCTGCAGTTGACCGGGCACGACTGGGACTTGAACCTGCGTGCCACCAACCACCCGGAATTCGACGCCTGGCGCTGGAATGATTATTGGGTACCGCTAGACATGGTGGTGGAGTTCAAACGCGGTGTATACGAAATGGCGCTGACCGAGTTGTCGCGCTACGTGCCGCGCCATGACAGCCGCAACCGCTACCTGCGCAGCGGCATGCGCACGCGCGATGGCGAGATGCAGGAACCCCATTACAACTTTGATGGGATGGATCATCCGGCCCGCCAGGAACCCACACTGTCACAGTTGATGGGTTTGCACAGGGCCATGCCCATGCAGTTTGACTTGCCACCTGGTGCCAGCTTTGACCCGGATCCCAACACCAGCCTGGCGACCATGGCGCAGGCCCTCAACACCACAGGTGACCCCATTGCACCCCTCTGATCCGTTCCGTGCGTTGCTTTTGGCCGTATGCGCCGCGGCTGCGTTTTGCGCACAAGCCCAGTTCAGCGACCTTGACCCCGACTGGAAAGAAAATCAGGCTCCCACACCGCCAGCCTTTAGCGCTGATCGCCTCATCGAGATTGACGTGGCCAAGTTTTCCAATCTGCGCTTTGGCATCGACCCCCACACCATCAGCCTGACGCCGGATGGCGTGGTGCGTTATGTGGTGGTGGCCAACAGCAACACCGGCGCACGGAATGCCTTGTATGAGGGCATTCGCTGTGTCACCGGCGAAGTCAAGGTGTATGCGCGGCACACCGGGCAAGACTGGAACCTGGCAACCGAACCCAAGTGGCGTGCTCTGCAAGACCCGCTTCAGCCGTCGCGCCACAGCCTGAGTCTGGCGCGTAACGGCCTTTGTCTGGGCGCCTCACCCAACGGTTCAACCCAGCAGATGGTGCGTGATTTGCGCGCACCGCCTGACACGCGGTTTGGTGCCAAATAGGCCGACGCCTATTGACTGATCAGCACCAGATTGTCACGATGAATCATTTCTGGTTCGGCTACGTAGCCCAGCAGCCCGGCAATCTCACCTGACGATTTGCGGCATAGCAAACGGGCTTCGGCGCTGGCGTAGTTGGCCAGACCCCGCGCGATTTCATGGCCCTGGCTGTTGCGCACCGCTATGACATCGCCGCGCGAAAAATCGCCATCGACAGCCGTCATGCCAATGGGCAGCAGGCTCTTGCCCTCAGCTTGCACCTTCGCCACCGCACCGTCATCAACCATCACTGCACCACGCAGTTGCAAATGGTCGGCCATCCATTGCTTGCGAGCCTGTTTTTTCTGTGTTTGCGCGACCAACAAGGTGCCAATTGCTTCGCCAGCCGCCAAGCGCAGCAAGGCATCGGGCTCGCGGCCCCAGGCAATCACGGTCGACGCACCCGAGCCAGCCGCACGTTTGGCCGCCAGTATCTTGGTGATCATGCCGCCGCGCCCAATGCTGCTACCTGCACCACCGGCCATGGCTTCCAGTGCAGGGTTGCCCGCCTTGGCCTGCGTAACGAATACAGCTGCGGGGTCTTTGCGAGGGTCCGCTGAAAACAGACCTTTTTGATCGGTCAGGATCACCAGTGCATCGGCTTCCACCAGGTTGGCCACCAGCGCGCCCAAGGTGTCGTTGTCGCCGAACTTGATCTCATCGTTAACCACCGTGTCGTTTTCGTTGATCACCGGCACCACGCCCAGTTGAAGCAAGGTGAGCAGCGTGGAACGGGCATTCAGGTAGCGCTCACGGTCGGCCAGATCGGCATGCGTGAGCAGCACCTGCGCACTGCCCAGGCCCTGCTCGCGCAGCTTCGTTTCATACACCTGCACCAGGCCCATTTGACCCACGGCAGCAGCCGCCTGGAGTTCGTGCAACTGGCTGGGCCGGGTCGCCCAGCCGAGGCGCTTCATGCCCTCGGCAATGGCGCCGCTAGAAACCATGATCACTTCGCGCGGGTGACCGCTTTGCCCTTTGACCAAGGCGGCCAGTTGGCGGCACCAGTGGCCGATGGCTTCTTCATCCAGCCCACGGCCTTCATTGGTGACCAGGCTGGAGCCGACCTTAACCACGATGCGGCGGGCGTCGCGCAGCACAGTGGACAGTGAAGCATCGCCCTGTTTTTCAGTCATATTGGCATCCAGCCCTGTCAAATACTGCTCAAGCAGCTATATATTTAATAGCAAGCGACTGTTCAATCTTCAGTCGTATCGTCACCTTCAACCGGCGCAAAACGCGGATCCACATCCTCAGGTGCCTGTTCGGCGACTTGCTGGGATTTGATGTGGCGATAAATCGCCTGAACCAGCGGCTCGCAGCCTTCACGGGTCAAAGCCGAGATTTCAAATACCGGGCCTTTGTATTTAAAGCGCTTGATGAAATCTTTGACCAGCGCGGCGCGGTCATCGTTGTCCACCATATCCAGCTTGTTTAACACCAACCAGCGCGGCTTGGCATGCAGTTTCGGGTCGTACTTTTTCAGCTCGGCGACGATGGCTTTGGCTTGAGCGACGGGATCCACTGCATCGTCAAATGGTGCGACATCAACCATGTGCAGCAGCAGGCGGGTGCGCTGCAAATGCCGCAAAAACAAATGTCCCAAGCCAGCGCCTTCCGAAGCTCCCTCAATCAGCCCTGGCAGGTCGGCCACTACAAAACTCTGCTCCGGCCCTACACGCACCACACCCAGGTTGGGGTGTAGTGTGGTGAAGGGATAGTCGGCAATGCGCGGACGGGCGTTCGAGATGGCGCTGATCAGCGTCGACTTACCCGCGTTGGGCATGCCCAGCAGGCCCACATCGGCCAGCACCTTCAGCTCCAGTTTAAGGCTGCGCTTCTCACCAGGCCAGCCAGGCGTTTTCTGGCGCGGTGCGCGGTTGATGGCGCTTTTGAAGCGCATGTTGCCGAAGCCGCCGTCACCACCCTTCGCAATGGTGATGACCTCGCCATCCACCAGCAATTCGAACAGCACGTCGCCGGTTTCTGCGTCGGTGATGATGGTGCCCACCGGCATTTTCAGCGTGACGTCATCTCCAGCTGCACCAAACATATCGGAGCCCATGCCGTGCTGGCCGCGTTTGGCATCGTGGCGACGCGAGAACCGGAAATCAACCAGCGTATTCAGGTTGATATCAGCTACCGCGAACACATGGCCGCCACGCCCGCCGTCGCCGCCATTGGGACCGCCAAACTCTTTGTACTTCTCATGCCGAAACGAGACGCAACCGTCCCCGCCGTCTCCGGCAGAAATGTCGATAAAGGCTTCGTCAACAAATTTCATGAGGAATCGAGTGTAAAAAACAAAGCCCCGACAAGTCGGGGCTTTGGATGTGTGTTCAGGACAGATGTGCTCGGGTCAACGTGCCCGCGAGCTGTCCGTTCAGGCGGCTACAGCAGCTTGCGCTGTGACCACCACAGGCGTGACGAAAATAGTGTGCTTGTTCAACGCGCCTTTGATTGCAAATGACACGTGACCGTCTACCAGGGCGAACAAGGTGTGATCCTTGCCCTGACCCACGTTGGTACCGGGGTGAAATTTGGTGCCGCGCTGGCGCACGATGATGGCACCGGCACTGATCAACTGACCGCCAAACGCTTTCACACCCAGCATTTTGGGCTGTGAATCACGCCCGTTTCGCGTAGAGCCGCCGCCTTTTTTCTGTGCCATGTCTAGCTCCTGGGGGTTATGCAGCCGTACTTAACCTGCTATGGCACCGATTTGCAGTTCGGTGAACTGCTGGCGGTGGCCCTGGCGTTTTTGATAGTGTTTGCGACGGCGCATTTTGAAAATACGCACTTTGTCGTGCAGACCGTGCGCCAACACCGTAACGGTGACGGTTGCGCCGGACACCAGGGGCGTGCCAATCTTGATTTCGCTGCCGTTACCGACTGCCAAAACCTGATCCATCACGATTTCCTGGCCTACGTCCGCAGTAATCTGTTCTACTTTAATTTTTTCGCCGGAAGCAACACGATACTGCTTGCCTCCGGTTTTTATGACCGCGTACATACAAACCTCTTTTTGAATTGAGTTCTGCAGACGGATTTCTGCAGAGCCCATGATTATAGCCCGCGCTGGCGTTTTAATAGGTGTTGCGGCTTGCGGCCACAAACACGCGCAAACGCGTTCCTATAATCTATGGGAACTTCTTATTGACCTTCCTTGGCTGTTACATCCACCCCCACCGCCTCTGCCCTCGCCCTCGTTGCCGCTGACATGGCACAGGTCGATCTCGTTATTGATCGCCGCCTGACATCGTCTGTGCCTTTAGTAGCCGATGTGTGCCGCTACATCATTGCGGCGGGTGGCAAGCGTTTGCGCCCTGCCCTCTTGTTGTTGACCTGCGGCGCGCTGGGCTACTCGGGCGAGACCCGCTTCACGCTGGCTGCGGTGTTGGAGTTCATCCACACCGCCACCTTGCTGCACGATGACGTGGTGGATGACTCGACGCTGCGACGCGGCCAGCCCACGGCCAACGAGCACTTTGGCAACCCCACCAGCGTGCTGGTGGGCGACTTTTTGTATTCGCGCGCTTTCCAGATGATGGTGGATGCCAGCAACCCGCGCGTGATGCAAATCCTGGCCGACGCCACCAACGTGATTGCCGAGGGCGAGGTGCTGCAATTGATGAACATGCACGATGCCTCACTGGACGAAGCCAGCTACCTGCAGGTGATCCGCTCCAAAACGGCCAAGTTGTTTGAAGCCTCTACCCGCCTGGCGGCTGTTCTTGCGCAGAGCAGCCCGTCTATCGAACAAGCCTGTGCCGACTATGGCCAGGCATTAGGCACCGCGTATCAACTGATTGACGATGTGCTGGACTACGCGGGCGATGCCCAGGCGCTAGGCAAAAACCTGGGCGACGACCTGCGCGAAGGCAAGGTCACGCTGCCGCTGATCACCGCCATGAACCGGGGCACGGCGCACGACAAGGCGGTGATTCGCAACGCGATAGAAACCGGCGACCTGCAAGCCCTGGACCAGATTCTGGATATCGTCAAACGCACGGGTGCACTGGACGTCGCGCGTGCCACCGCGTCCGCCCAGGCGGTTCTAGCGGTGAGTGCTGCAGCCGCTTTGCCCACTAATGAATTTTCCGGGGCCTTGCTGGCACTGGCCAATTCGTTGCTGGACCGAACGCAATAAGCATTGATTCGCTATTAATTAAATAGCTGTCTGTGCAGTTCCAGCGAGTGCCGGAGTGTGCCGGGACATCGATTTGACCCGAATTTTGAGTATGCGTTTTCTCAAATCACACCCCGGTCCGTCGACAGTGCGTCGTTGCACCGATAAGGCAACTCCATCCCCTGCGACGCATCGTCCACCGCCCAGGCCTGAATGAAAGGTGCGTGCGTCTGCACGCTGCCAAAAATGGTGGCAAACGCCACGTCAGCTGCGTCGCGCCCGGTACCAAAGCGCATGAATGCCATGGGAATGGCCGTGCCCGAAGCGTCAAAAATGTACCAGGCACCCAAGCCCTGCGCGTCTTGCAGATACACCTCTACATAAGCGTGAAAGTCCGGTGGGCCCAGCACCGGGTCCGCGCCGTAGTCGGTGCCCGTGGCAAAGCGGGCCGGTATGTTGACAGCGCGGCACAACGCAATCATCAAATGCGCAAAGTCACGGCAAATGCCCACTTGCTCGATCAACGTGTCCACCGCCGAGGTGTTGCCATTGCTCGAGTTCGACGTGAACGCTACGTGCGCCTGCACCCACTGCGCAATGGCCTGCACCCGCCCATAGCCCTGCCACAGGCCGCCAAACGCGCGGGTGGCCAGCTTGATCAACCGGTCTGACTGGCAGTACCGGCTGGGGTAGATGTAGCCCAGCGCCTGTGCGGGCAACTGGTGCACGGGCACTTCAAACAGATCTGCCGTGTTCATGCGGTGATGTGTGAGGTCCACCGTGGCGCTATACGACAGTTTGAGCTCGCCCGGAAAAGCCCGCAGCCGCAGGTAGCGGTTGCCGGTGGTGGGATCGGTGTGCAGGTGCGAGGGCACGGCCTGGCTCAGCAACAGGTTTTCGTTTGAAACCTGCTGGCAGGCTGTGTAGGCCGGGTGAACGTTGAAAATGAAGTCGGCACCGCCGGTGTCGACTTCGTAATGCAGGGCCAACTGGAGATCGATGCGGATCATGTTTGGGGTCGGTGGGTTACGAGAAAAATGAATATAAGCCCAGTATGCGCACGGTGTGCGGCACCTGTATGTCTGCTATCGCACAGATACGTGGAGTGGGCTAGGCCGCCCGGCGTGGCAGGCCACACACCAACGTTCCATCGTCGTTCCCCGGCACAGCCAAATCGTCTTTCGCCTGCCCCACAT
>JAYUXO010000236.1:0-3919 GCA_043753505.1 Comamonadaceae bacterium | reverse complement strand
GACGCATTGAATGGCACTTTCCAGCCGACCCGTGGCGCGGCTACAACGACTTGCCCTGGCGCATGCTGGTACCGCACAACGTGAGCAACCTGCTTGTGGCGGGTCGTTGCGCGTCGATGGAACACGAAGGCCAGTCGGCCGCACGGGCCAGTGGCGCTTGTTTTGTGATGGGGCAAGCAGCGGGCACGGCAGCTGCGATGTCGGATGAAGGTGCTTCGTTTGCGCAAATCGATGTCGCCAAGCTGCAAGCGCATTTGCGGGTGGATGGCGTGTTTTTTGGAGACTGAGCATGGATACCGAAATTCCACACACCCGCCAGACGTTCTACGACGAGATCAGCCCGCTGAATCTGACCCCGCTGTGGGAGGTGCTGCACGCCCTGGTGCCACCGCAACCCCAGTCGCCATGTGTACCCGCGCTATGGAAATATGAGCTGCTTGAGCAGTATCTGCTTGGGTCAGGGCAACTTATCAGCGCAGAGGAAGCCGTTCGCCGGGTACTGATTCTGGAAAACCCCGCGCTGCGCGGACACAGCTGTATCACCCAGTCGCTGTATGCCGGCTTACAACTGATCCTGCCCGGCGAAGTGGCCCCCAGCCACCGCCACACCCAAGGCGCGCTGCGCTTTATCGTGGCAGGTTCTGGCGCTTACACCGCGGTGGATGGCGAGCGCACCACCATGCAGCCGGGCGATTTCATCATCACCCCCAGCATGGCATGGCACGACCACGGTCATGAAGGCGATGCGCCCATGGTTTGGCTGGATGGGCTGGATATTCCGATGCTGCGGTTCTTTGACGCGGGCTTTGCCGAAAACGACAGTCGTCCATCACAGGCTATCTCACGTGCAGAAGGCAGCAGCTTCGCCCGCTACGGCCACAACATGGTCCCCCTACGCGAGCCCAGCCCATACGGCGTTACAAGCCCCATCTTCAACTATCCCTTTCAGAATGTGCTGGAGGCGCTATCAAAAATGCAACGTTTTGAGCCCGTTGACGCCTGGGACGGTTTCAAGCTGCGCTACACCAATCCACTGACGGGCGGCTGGCCCATGCCCACCATGGGTACGTTCATGCAGTTGCTGCCCAAGAGTTTTTCGGGCAGGCCTTATCGGCAGACCGATGGCACGGTGTTTAGCGTGGTGCGCGGCGCTGGCACGGCATACATCACTTCGCCAGCAGGGCAAACAGAGTTCCACTTTGAGTCACGCGACCATTTCGTTGTGCCGTCATGGCACACGCTACGCTTGGCATCCAAAGAGGGTTGCATGCTGTTCAGTTACTCCGACCGTCCAGTGCACTTGGCACTGGGCATTCATCGAGAAGAAAGGTTGACCTCATGAATTATGTTTTTCCGCCGGCACCGGTTGTTTCGGTATCTATCGTCGGCAGTACCAACCGCTTTCCGGTTCACCGTGTGTACTGCGTCGGTCGCAATTACGAAGAGCATGCCAAAGAAATGGGTTTTACCGGGCGCGAACCGCCGTTTTTTTTCTTGAAACCGGCCGATGCGGTCGTTCCCGTGGAAGCAGGCGTTACCGGGCAGATTAACTACCCCAGCTTGACGAAAAGCTTTCACCATGAAATTGAGCTGGTGGTGGCGATTGGCACCGGTGGCAAAAACATCAAAGCAGCCGCTGCCCACCAACACGTTTTTGGCTATGCCGTGGGCCTGGACATGACCCGCCGCGACCTGCAAGGCGAAATGAAAAAACAGGGCCGTCCGTGGTGCATTGGCAAGGCGTTTGACCAGTCGGCACCGATTGGGCCCATCACGCCTGCAGCGCTTGTGCCAGACGTGGAAACAGCCGCGCTGGCCGTGCAGGTGGGCGGCGCGGACCGTCAGCGCAGCAACGTGAGCAAACTCATCTGGAACATAGCGGAGACCATTCAACATCTGTCTGCTGCCTGGGAGCTGCAACCGGGTGATTTGATTTACACCGGCACGCCAGAAGGTGTGGCGGCAGTGTTGGTGGGGGATGTGGTGGTGGGAACGGTGACGGGGTTGGAGACGCTGTCGGTGAGAGTGGTGTGAATTACTGCCCCTTCCCCGTTCAGGCATGGGTACTTACATATCTTTACGGCAAGTGGGTTTTACTCCCTTGCTCCTTTATGGAGAGGGTTGGGGTAAGGGGCTGCGCGATGCCTGGCCTGTACACCCCAACAGCCCTCACCCCAGCCCTCTCCCGCTAGCGGTAGAGGGAACAAAACCATAGCCAGGAGACCACCCTTGTTTGCCCTTGAAAAACTAGCCCAGTTCTGCGCCATCCTGGCCGGTGTGCTGCTCACCGTCATCACGCTGATGACCTGCGGCAGCCTGATTGGCCGCAATACGGTGGGCGTCTCCATCGTGGGTGCCTTTGAGTTAACCGGTGTGGCCGCAGGCGCGGCGATAGCGCTGTTCATGCCGCTGTGCCAGCTTCGGCGTGGCAACATCATCGTGGACTTTTTTACCGCCAACCTCAGCCCCCACGCAACCGACAGGCTGGATCGCTTCGGCACTTTGCTGCTGACGCTGTTGTTCGGTCTGCTGGCATGGCGCACCACCCTGGGCGGACTGAATGTGTTTGAGGCCAACTCCGAGACGCAAATCATGGGTTTCCCCGAGTGGGTGGTGTACGCCGCCATGGTGCCGGCCTTTGTGCTGGCCGGTTTGATTTCGTTACACCAAACCATGTTTGGTTTTGCATCCGCTGACGCGCCGGAGGCTGCGATATGAGTTCGCTCGGTCTGACCGCGTTGATCTTTGGCAGCATGCTGGCGCTGATGGCGCTGCGCGTGCCGATTGCGGTGAGCATGTTCAGCGCCGGTGCCATTGGTTATGTGACACAAACCGGCTGGGCACCGTTCGCCAGCTTCTTGAACAGCCAGGCTTTTGCACGCTTTGCGGGGTACGACCTGTCGGTCATTCCGCTGTTCATTCTCATGGGCCACTTCGCCACCAAGGGCGGCATCAGCAAAGCGCTGTTCGAGTTTGCGGCGGGGGTGATGGGGCGTTTCAAGGGAGGGTTATCCATGGCCTCTTTGTTGGCCTGCGCGGCATTTGGCGCGATCAGCGGCTCATCGGTCGCCACAGCGGCCACCATCACCGGCGTGGCCTTGCCCGAGATGAAGCGCCATGGTTATTCAGGCCGCCTGGCCACCGGCACGCTGGCAGCGGGAGGGACACTGGGCATTCAACTGCCGCCATCCATCGTGCTGGTGATCTACGCCATCTTGACCGAGCAAAACATCAGCAAACTGTTCGCCGCAGCCATCGTTCCCGGCTTGATTGCCATGTGCGGCTACATGCTTGCGGTGGCCATTTACGTGCGCGTCGTACCCGGCCATGCGCCTGATGTAGGGGCTGACCGTCCACCGATGAACTGGCACATAGCCTTCGGTGTTCTGCCAATTCTGGTGATTTTTCTACTGGTGTTCGGCGGCATTTACGGCGGCTTTTTCACGCCGACCGAGGGAGCGGCAGTGGGCGCAGCATCCACCTTCCTCATGGCATTGCTCAAAGGTGAAATGACACTGTCCAAACTCAAAGACTGCTTTTACGGCACCGCCGTCAGCGCCGCGATGATCTTCTTGATCTTCATCGGCGCTGACCTGATGAACTCTGCCCTGGCGCTGACGCAAGTGCCCAACCAACTGGCCGCTGTGGTGGGCAGTTGGGGCTTGTCACCACTGATAGTGATGGTGGCCATTTTGTTGTTTTACGTGCTGCTGGGCGCGGTGATGGACGAGCTGTCCATGCTGCTTTTGACCATTCCCATTTTCTTTCCGATGATCATCGGGCTGGACTTTGGCATGCCACGCGAATCGGTGGCCATCTGGTTCGGCATCATGGTGCTGATGACAGTTGGTTTTGGCCTGTTGGCACCGCCTGTGGGCTTGAATGTTTACGTTGTCAATGCACTGGCCAAAGATGTGCC
>JAYUXO010000235.1:0-9624 GCA_043753505.1 Comamonadaceae bacterium | reverse complement strand
CGGGCACCAGCGCAGCGGCGTGTGGCCCACCCAGCAACATGGGCACCGCAATGCCGTGGGGCGGCACCGAAGCCATGACCCCCGCTTCCACGTAATGCACACCGGGCACCCAGCCCTCGATGGCAGCAGCGGCTTGTTGCTTGGTGCCGGGCGATGCGGAATTGAGGTCTAAAAACACGCTGCCTGGCTGCATGAAGCGCGCGGCATCGGTGGCTACGGCCAGCGTGTTCGACGCAGTGACGGCGCAGATCACCAGGTCGCTGGCCTCGCAAAGCGCGCGCAGGGAGCTGTGGGCTTTGACCTCGTGGTGCGTGGCGTGGGCCAAGTGCGCCTCGCGGGTGGCTAAATCGAAAAACGCGAGATCCCACACGCTCAGGGCGCTGATGTCCGGCTGGTCTTTCAAACCCAGGGCGAAAGTTTTGCCCACCTCGCCGTAGCCAATGATGCCCACGCGCTGGTTTTGCTGAAAATTCATAAGAAGGCATCCTCATGGGCAGACAGGCCTTCCATTGTGCGGGGCTCGCCACATCCGATGCCGACAGTGCCGAAAAACGCTATATATTTGATAGCTGCTTGAGCAATATATAAAAGGGCTGTTGGCTGTTTTGGCTTGAAAACCTTGGGACTGGGCGGCGGGCGGCTTAGAGATCGTCAACCAGCATGGCGCGAGCCGGTCAATCCACCGCCCGTGCCACCATAAACACGCGAATGTCCTTGCCCCTCGTGCCGTGCCGTTGCACCACCTCAACATGAAAACCATTGCGCTCAAGGGCTTTTTGCAGTTCCCGTGCATCAAACACCAGCACGTCGGGTGCCTTGCCGATTGCTCGCATCACCGGTATCGCAACCCAGGCCACCAGCGGGTTCATTTCCCGGACGCACGCCGTTTTGGAAATGAACAAACCACCCGCGGGCAGCACGCGCCGAATGGCAAGCAAGGTGGTGTCCAGGCTGGGCACCAGGTGCAGCACATTGAAGGCCAGCGCCACGTCAAAGCGTTTAACAGGGCTCACACCGGTGTCTGGCGCGGTCGGCGGCATCTGCGCGTCAGCTACAACGAAGTGCAGCGCCTGAACCGGCTGGCGCGCCAGCTTTTCTTTGGCGATGGTGATCATTCCGGGCGAGATATCACAAGCCACGTAGTTGCGCACGGACCCGGCCAGACGCAGCGCTGTGGTGCCCGTACCGCAACCGATTTCCAGCACCGATTGGTTGCGCCGCAGCCGCACCGCCACCTGGGCCAGCGTGTGCTCGTAACCTGCCAGGTCATCGATCGGGTCGGCGGCGTACTTTCGGGCCGCGCGATCCCAAAAGTGGACTTGTGAAAGATCGGTGGCGGCGAGCTGTGGAGTGAGACTGGACATGAAGTGGTTGCAAATTGAATGGTTTGCAACATGGTATTCATACAAAATAATTGAGCAATGCCGATATTTGCAGACGTACCATTCAAATTTGTATGGACTGGAACCAACTCAAAGCGTTTCTGGAGACTGCTGAAGCGGGCTCACTGTCAGCTGCTGCGCGCAAATTGGGGCTGAGCCAACCCACGCTGAGCCGCCACGTGGCCGCCATTGAGGCCCAGCTGGGTGTGGCCTTGTTTGAGCGGGTGGCTGGCAGCATGACGCCCACCGCCACGGGCTTGGCCTTGCTTGAGCATGCGCGCGTGATGGGTGCCGCTGCGCAGGATTTGCAATTGGCCGCCACCGGCCACTCGCAGGCCACCGATGGTCTGGTATCGGTTTCCGCCAGCCACCCTATTGCCGCCTACGTGTTGCCGCCGGTGATTGCTGCTTTACGCGACAAAGCGCCAGGGGTGGTGGTGGAGGTGGTGGCATCTGACGCGCTCAGCGATTTGCAGCGCAGGGAAGCAGACATTGCCGTGCGGCATGTACGCCCCAACCCGCCAGACTTGATTGGAAAAATGATTCGCGAGGCCACGGCGGGTTTTTATGCGTCCCGCTCGTGGGTCGCCAAAAATGGGCACCCTAAAACGGCTGAAGACGCCACCCGCTGCGAGTGGGTGGGATTGGATCGACGCGGCCAATACTTGCAATACCTGCACCTGCATGGGCTCATGGTGCGCGCCGAACAATTCGTGTGCCACACCGAGAACACGCTGACCAGTTGGGCACTGGTGCAACAGGGCTTGGGCATTGGGCCGGTGATGGATGAAATTGCATACCAGCTACCCGGCCTGGTTCGCGTGCTGGACGATGTACCGCCGGTACGCTTTCCCATCTGGCTGGTCACCCACAAAGAGCTGCGCACGGCACGCAGAATCCGCCTGGTGTTCGACGCTTTGGCCGACTATCTGTCCGAACCGCTAGCCAGGGTTGCGCACCTCGGCTGAGCCATAAAAAGCGCGCCACAAACGTGAAGCTTGCAAATGATGAAATAGCTGCACACCGTGGTGCGTCTCACCACCTGGCGCATGAAGGCACGATCATCGAAACCACACCCTGCGGAGCCGCAAAATGTCCACCCAATCCGTTCAGACCTTGGTGGAAGACATACGGTTTGTCAGCGAGGCAAACCACGAGATGGTCGACGCGGTGCGCGCGCTGGTAAAAAAGACCTTCAAACCCTTTGCAGGACCGAGGGCTCGGGCAAGGGGCGTCGACATCTGAAGCTCAAGTCTCGCGACGACATCCAGACCAAACAGCTGACCCAGTATCTTCCGCTCGCGCTTGCGGCGGCAAGGCGTGCTGTCCAGGATTGCATTTGACAACTCGAGAAACTGATGTTCCTCGCCCCCCACCAAACCGGAAATTGCCACCACACGCGCAAGCGGCTCGTCGGCGTGATCGCCGTGAAAACATGGCTAAAGACTACACGCAGCCAGTGCCTCAAATGCGTCCAAGCGCCCTGTTCGGGCCCTGCCAGAGCGATCGAGGTCTTTCATCCGGCCGGATCATTAGGCATCGGCCAGCTGCCTTGACTGTCTCCTGGCTTGCTGGGTTTGTCCGCCGTAGCCCCAATCGGTTGCCGCCAGCTCGTGCACCTGCACATAGCTGGCGGATTCCAGCGTATCGCCGGGAGCCAATTGCCGCTGCAATTCTTCAAACGCCTGGGTAATAAACCGCGCCTTTTCAGATGCCGTATTGGTACCTGCCGTGATACGAATCGTCAGCAGGGCCGTGGGCTTTTGCACAGCCTGGCCGCCCACGTACCAGCGGGCGGCGGGCAGGTCGTCAATCAGCACAGCGGTGAGGTCGGCGCGCTTGCCCAGGGTTTCGGCTGTGATGCGGGTCAGCGCCTGGGCCAGGGCCTGGTAGCGCTGGGGGCTTTGCAGTGGGGCGACTTGCAGGTGCAGGGTGGGCATGGCTCAAGCCTCCAGAAAGTAAGGGGTGCGTTGGGTGCTTTTACCGCTGGCGCTTTCGAGATGCAGCGCGTGGCGAACGGCCGACGCCAGCGCTTGCCAGGTGTCGTCAATCGCCTGGCGGCGCAGTTGCATCGCACGCCGGCGAGCGGCTTGCATCAGTTCGGCGCTTTCGGTCGGTGAAAGGTGGGTGATGAAGGTATTGCGGGTCATGGTGCGAGTCCTTTTCAGTAGAGAGCCGGTCGTTTTGATCGGGTGAATGGACTGTAGGCAGCGAGCACAAAACCGGAAACGGCACCGCGCGCAAATGGGTGTTGCTGTTTTTGCAAAACCACAGCTACGATTGACTTGTGGGCATTTCTGGAAATTCAGATTTTCGGGATGAAGTACTAGTGTGGTGTTGCATGCTGATTGACCATAAAACCGCGTCTTTTCGTCCAGCTTGTCGTTGCAAATCCGCGCCATAGCCACCGCTATGGCTGTGGTTTGCGCCTAAACCTGAACAAAAATCCATCGGTTTTACTTTGGTGCAAACAGCGTGCAGCACCACACAAGGCGCACGGAGCGCAGGACACCGGAATGCACTTCGGTGCATGAGGATTCCGAGCACCGCGCAACAACGCAATTCGCCCTAAAAATGAATTTACAGACGTGCCCACATGAAAGACCTCAGTTTTGACGACATGCAGCTGTTTGCCCGCGTGGCGCAGCTAGGCAGCTTGTCGCAGGTGGCGCGTGAGCGTGATGTGCCGGTCAGCCAGATCTCGCGTCGCTTGAGCCACATTGAAAAAGCCTGTGGCGCACGTCTGATTCACCGCTCCACACATGGCCTGTCGCTCACCGCCGAGGGCGAGGCGTTTCTGGGTTATTGCGCGCGTTCGGCCAGCACGCTGGACGAACTGGAAGGTGAATTTGCACAGGCCAGTCAGGAAGCCAGCGGCCTGGTGCGGGTGGCGGCCAGCACCGTGATGGCGCAGCAACTGCTGCTCCCCAGCCTGAGGGCCTTGAGCCAGCGCCACCCGCAGTTGCGCATCGACCTGCAGGTCAGCGACCTGCTGACCGACATGGCGCGCGACAGCATCGACATAGCCATTCGCACCGCCACCGCCTTGCCCGAGACCGTCATCGCACGTCAAATTGGCAGCATGCGCCGCAGCCTGTACGCCGCCCCCAGCTACCTGGCCACGTTCGGCATGCCCAGCCACCCCGACGAGCTGCACCAGCACCGGCTGATTGGCAACAGCGCGGTGCCGCTGATGAACCATTGGCCTGTAAAGGTCAACGCAGGAAAACAAGTTTTCATCGCCCAAGGCCACTGGCTGTCCAACGACACCAACGTGGTCACCAGCATGGCCGTGCAAGGGCTGGGCATTGCGCTGCTCAGCAGCATCGCGGCCCAACCACTGGTGCGCCAGAACCTGCTCGCACCGGTGCTGGCTGATTGCGTGCACACCGACACTGTCGCCATCTACGCCGTCACCGCCACGCGGCGACACCGCCTGCCAAAAATCAAGGCGTGTCTGGATTACTGGGCGCAGTGGTTTGAACAGGAACAAACGCCATGACCGAATCCCTCACCGACAGCGCTGCACCGGCACCCCGCCGCGCCACGGTGCGCTTCATGCTGTCTCACCCGGCCCACGCCATCGCGCTCGGCTTCGGCTCGGGCCTCTCGCCCATCGCGCCCGGCACGGCGGGCACCTTGTGGGCTTGGGTGGCTTATCTGGTGATGCAGCAATACCTGACCACCTGGCAAATCGGTGCGGTGATTGTTGCCGCAACCCTGCTGGGCTGGTGGGCCTGCACCGTGTGCGCGCGCAACCTGCAGACCACCGACCCCAGCCATATCGTGTGGGACGAGGTGGTGGCGTTCTGGCTGGTGCTGTGGCTGGTGATGCCCGCCAGCTTTTGGGGACAAGCCATCGCGTTTGCCCTTTTCCGCTTTTTTGATGCGGCCAAACCCGGCCCCGTGGGCTGGGCCGACGATCTGTTTCACGGCTTCGGCTGGAAGGGTGGCTTCGGCATCCTGTTTGACGACTTCGTGGCGGCTTTCTGCACTTTGCTGGTGATCGCGCTGTGGCGGTTTATCGTATGAATGTGGGCATGAAAACGCTATCAAATGAGGAGCTGCTTGAGCAGTATTTACAAGGGCGGGAGGCAGATTTGCCAGATTCGCCAGATTTGGCACTTATTTCACAGCTGGTTTCACAGTTAGCGCAGGTCCTGCAAGACAGGAAGTGGATGCTGGCCACCGCCGAAAGCTGCACCGGCGGCCTGATTGCAGCGGCCTGCACCGAGCTGGCCGGCTCCAGCGCGTGGTTTGAACGCGGCTTCGTGACCTACTCCAACGCCGCCAAAACCGAATTGCTGGGCGTAGAAGCCGCGCTCATCGAGGCCCACGGTGCCGTGAGTGAGCCCGTGGCGCGAGCGATGGCGCTAGGAGCCCTCGCCCGCTCGCACGCACACATCGCGGCGGCGGTGACCGGAATTGCAGGGCCTGGCGGGGGAAGTGCGGACAAGCCGGTGGGGACAGTTTGTTTGGGGTGGGCTTGGCGGGTGGGGGATGGGGTGGAGAGTCGCGCTGAGACAAAGTGGTTTAAGGGGAGTCGGGAGGCGGTGCGGCGAGCTACGGTGGGATGGGCCGTTGCGGGCCTAATAGATTTGGCAACTGCCTTGTAACACTGGCATCAGGCAAAATTCGGCCCATGGAAGCAACCATAGCCCCAGCCTCAGTGATTGATCGGCAAGCCGTCTGCGCGGTCGCGCAACAGGTGGCTTTGATCCGCGGCCAGACCCCGGAATCGCCCGTTCCGGACACTGTTCTCGATGCTTTGACACGCTTCCAACAAGCGATCGTTCTTGAGGCTTTGACTCGATTGGAATCCGATGCGCGTGATCTCCTCGCGCATGACGATTTGGTCATGCGGATGGCAGCAGATGAAATCCGAGCTGGTACACCCCAGGCTACTGCTGATGTCCTGAAGGCGATAGATGTGGCCATGGAGGGCTTGCAATCCACACACGATAGGACGCTCAAACTTAAGGATTCTTCAGGAGATGTTCGCGTCCGGAGAGTGGCGGATGTGGTTATCGCCGCCGCTCGAAGTCTGTATGAGCGGATTGAAGTTCGGCGCCAGGTTTCACTGGAATCAGAAGCAGAAGGCGATATTGAGGCTGGCCGACTGCGCAAGTTTGGCAATGCTCGCGCTGCTGTTGCGCACCTCAAGCGCCTCCAGAAGCGCTAGATGAAGGGCGGATATGCCGTTCAAATGACGGCGGCTTTTCAACGCGATTACCAGCGATTAGCACCCAATATCCAGGAAGAAGTTAATCGCTGTGTGTTGGATGTTGAGACCCGTGATCCACTGCCTGCGGGTCGTCGCCCGCATTCAGTAACACCGCGCGGTGTGAAACCAACTATCTACACGTTAGATGTCACAGCGAACAAAGCCTACAAACTGAGCTTTCACCTGGATGGTCACATCGCGATCTTGCGGCGCGTTGCGACTCACAGACAGATCGACAGAAGCGCTTGACTGTTGGGAACGGCAACCCGGTCTGATCGCAGCCGACGCAGAAACCTACCCAATAGGGCGTGATGAGGTGAGATGAGCCGTTGTGGCTGACCCGTAAAATCGATACTATCGCATTGTTTTTATATAAAACAACACTTAACTATCGTGTCGAACCCCCTTAGCGTTCTCCCTGATCTCATTACCCCCCTAGAGCAAGCCCGCAAGCAGCAGGGCTTGACTTACCAAGCGCTGGCACTTGCATCGGGCCTGACACCTTTAGCGGTTCGCCAAGCCTTGCAGGGCCTGACTTCGCCGCGCATCACCAGTGTGGTGGCGTTAGCGCAGGTGCTGGGGCTGGAGGTGGTGATCGTGCCGCGCGAGGTGGCGCGTGGTTTGCAATTTGGTGCACGAAGCGAAGCCGCACGGGTCATGACGCGGGTGGAGCGGTTGCAGGCTGACACTGCGGCGAGAGACACATGAGGCTGCGCACGCTGGACATTTTTCTGGGCAAGCGCCCGGTGGGCCAATTGTTTCAATACGGCGAGGGTGGCAACGCCGTCACCCGGCTGATTCCCGATGCGGCGTTCTGGAACGACTCGCAGGCGCCCACCCTGTCGCTGGCCACTGCGATTGACTTACCCGCCGAGCGCGAGGCGTTTTGGCGGGGCTACATCAACCAGCCGTTTTTCAACGGGCAAGGCAGTCAACTGCCCTGCTTTTTTCAAAACCTGCTCCCCGAAGGTGCTTTGCTGCGCCACTTGGCTGAGCTGCGCGGCTGCAGCCCTGGCGACCACTTTGAAATGCTGGCCGCGTGCGGCACGGATTTGCCAGGCGCGGTGTACGCCCTGCCCGCAACCCTGCAACGTGGCGATGTGGCCCGCATCGTTGTGCAAAACAACGACACGGTGGAAGTCACGGTGACGGCTGACCCCATGCAGGGAGCCACCTCGCTCTCAGGCATACAACCCAAGCTGTCGCTGGTGATGTCAGGCGGGCGTTATGCGGCGCGCACCAAAAACGCCAGCGGCATGCACATCATTGCCAAGCTGCCCACGGTGGACTACCCGCTGCTACCCGAGGTGGAGGAACTGTCGCTTCGAATGGCAGCAGCCGCGGGCGTAGCCGTGGCGCAGGCGCACTTGGTGCCTCTGGCTCAGATCGATACGGAATTACCTTTTCTGCTGGGCGCATCCGCTCAATTTCTAGCGGTGCAGCGGTTTGACCGGGAACATGGCAGCACGCACATTCACTGCGAAGACTTTGCCCAGGTGCTCAGCGTGCTGCCCGACAACAAATACACCGATCCAGCCGCCACTTACGCACTGATGGCTCGCGTGATGCTGGCCACACCAGGCTTAAACGAAACCGCAATCCTGGAGCTCTTGCGACGCATCACCGTGAATGAGTTGCTGGGCAACTTTGATGCGCATGTGAAAAACTTTGGTGTGATCTACCGGGACGGCCAGGCACCCACCCTGTCACCCGCATACGACGTGGTGGCCTACGCCGCCTACCTGGGCGGGCGCGGCCATGCCCTGCGTTTCACACCCGACAGCGCACGCCAAGCCCGTCTGACACCCGCCGTATTGCGAGCATGGAGCCGTTTTGCTGGTTTTTCAGAGGTGCGGGCGGGCGCGGCGGTACGCGAAACTGTCAAGCGGGCTTGCCAGCAGTGGCCCGGGATGATTACTGGCAGCACCTTGCTGGATGCACAAAAACAGCGGCTGCTAATGCACTTTGAGGGCGTGCCGTTGGTGCAGAGTTATCGGGCGCGGGCGCATCGCGCCAAAGCTGCATGAAACCTCACACCACCTGCAACACCCCCTGTTTCCCAACCGCCCCACCAAACTGAATATCCCCCGACAACTGCCCACCCTCTTCAATCACCACCTTGCCGTAACGAATCTGGCCGGTGACTTTACCGGTGGCGTAGATCACCAGTTTCTGGCGCACGGTGAGTTTGCCGTCGAAGGCACCGCGAATTTCGGCGATATCTATTTCGGCTGAGCCTTTGAAGGCCCCGCGCTCGGAGATTTGAATCACGCGGGAGTCCATGGTGGCTTCGACCGAGCCTTCGACCACCAGGGTGTCGCAATCGGTAATTTCCACGCCTTTCAATTTGATATTGGGCCCCACGGTCAGGCGGCTTTCGTTGAGTTTGCTGTCGCCGACTTTGCTGTCTTCAATCTTGCTATCGGCGTCGCGGGAAGCGTCGGTGCGCACGGTTTGGGTAGTTGCTGAAGACGGTGCCACGGCATTGGGTGACATGCCCGCGGTTTGCAGACCCGTAGGGAGCGACTCGCGTTTGTTGAAAAAGGGGCTTTGCAGGGCCATGGGTGCGTCCTTTGATGAGTCGTTGAGAAGCAGTTGATGGTAGGGAGCACACCACTTACATGCGGGTCAAAAACGCAAGTTCGGTAACCAAAAGAGCACCACTTTAACCATGGGTTGGGGGCCATTGCCATGGCCATGTTCAAGGTTAGGCGCAGGTAAACTGCATGACACTTCTCACCACTCTTCCCAGACAGCCGTGCTTTTATCCGTGCCCCTCAAGCAGGCCCTGGCGCTTGTTATTTTGTCGTGTTTGCTGTGGCTTCCAGGCTTTACTGCGCTGCCGGTGGTGGACCGCGATGAGGCCCGCTATGCCCAGGCCACCAAACAAATGGTGCAAACGGGCGACTACATCGACATTCGCTTTCAAGATGAAGCGCGGCACAAAAAACCCGTGGGCATTTACTGGTTGCAGTCGGTCAGCGTGAAGTTGACGGGCGTCTCGGACGAGATTTGGGC
>JAYUXO010000234.1:0-9635 GCA_043753505.1 Comamonadaceae bacterium | reverse complement strand
CCCAAGCGCATTGCGGTAATCTTCCTGCATGCTGCACCCACCCAGAGCGTTGCCTCACAGCTTGTTTCACCTATCGCCCGGCCGTTGGCTGGCATGCGCCAGGCAGCTCCTTCTTCGAGCCTGAATGTGATGCTTGAACCGCAATTTGCGTTGGGTTCCAGTCCGCGCAACCAATGGCAGGTCAGTGCAGCGGCGTGCAACCTGGTGCGCCCGGCCCGCGCAGCCCGGCCGCTGGCGTTACCCGCGTTGCCGCAAAACATCGTGGTGGATATGACTCGCACAGCGCTGGTGGTCATTGACATGCAAAACGATTTTTGTCATCCCCAGGGCTGGCTGGCCTCGATCGGCGTGGACACAACTCCCGCGCGAAAGCCTGTCGAGCCCCTGCTGCGGGCACTGCCTGGCTTGCGCACGGCCAGCGTACCCATCGTCTGGCTGAACTGGGGTAATCGCCCCGACCGGCTGAACCTGAGTCCCAGCGCATTGCACGTCTACAACCCCAACGGCCAGTCCACCGGCCTGGGCGACGCGCTGGCCGGTGCACCGGCGGGCCATTACCCGCACGCCCGGGTGCTTCAAGCCGACTCGTGGGGCGCGGCCATCGTCCAGGAGCTGGCACCACAACCCGGCGATATCTGCATCGACAAGTACCGCATGAGCGGCTTTATGGACACCTGCCTGGACTCGGTGCTGCGCAACCTGGACATCACCACCGTGATGTTTGCGGGCGTGAACGCCGACCAGTGCGTGCTGGCTACGCTGATGGATGCCAATTTTCTGGGCTACGACTGCGTGCTGCTGGAAGACTGCACCGCCACCACATCGCCCGCGTTTTGCTGGGACGCCACCCTGTACAACGTGCGCCAGTGTTTTGGATTCACTGCCTTATCAACCGGGCTTGATTTGTGACCGGCGATGGTTTACTGCATAAGAACGCCGCTGACCATGCGGTTTATCGCATTCAGGCGACTTCACGGTCGCTCCGGCATTTTTAAGCAAAAAAGGCTTTTCGCCCTTTTAAATACTGCTCAAGCAGCTATTAATTTAATAGCAACTATGCACTTGTTGTGCAGTCGACCCAACACCTGTCGCAGGTCGTCAACCTTCGTTTCTGGGCAAACCGGCCAGCTGTTACGCACGGCGCGCTAAGCTCCCCGCGATAACCATCAAAACCGAGGGGAAATTCATGCGCATGTCCGCACACCTTGCCGCCGCCTGCCTGTCGCTGGCTGCCCTGCCAGCCCAAGCCCTGCAAATCGTCAGCCTGTCGCCCCAAGGCGAGGTGGCGCAGATTCGCCAGGTGGTGGCCAAGTTTGATGTGGCGGCGGTGAACTTTGGGGACCCGAAAGCGGCTGCGCCTTTGACCGTGAGTTGTACTGATGCGCAGGCCAGCAAAGGCAGTGGGCGGTGGATCAGCGACAAGGAATGGGCGTTTGAATTTGAAAACGACCTGCCGCCCGGGGTCAGCTGCACGGTGACGCCCGTTTCAGGGTTCAAGTCGCCTTCCGGCCCTGGTATTACCAGCTCAAGCAGCTATAAATTTAATAGTGGTGGACCCTTTGTGCGCACTGTGCAGCCAGGCAACTACCAGCGCATTGACGAAGAACAATTCTTTGTGTTGCGCCTGAATGGCCCGGCCACGCTAGCCAGCGTGCAGGCGAATGTGTGGTGCGCCATTGACGGCTTGGGCGAGCGGGTGCCTGTGAAGCTGATTGACGGCAGCGAGCGCGCGGAATTGCTCAAAGCGCAGGGTCTCGCCAAAGCGGCCGAAAAAGACCCGCTGAGCTACGTGACCCTGCGCTGTAACCGGCGCTTCACACCCGCCGGGCGGGTGCAGTTGGTGTTTGGCAAAGGCGTAGCCACCCCGTCGGGCGTGGCTAACTCGGTGGAAAAGCGGTTTGCCTGGCAGGTGCGCGAGCCGTTTGCTGCCGAGTTCAGTTGCGAGCGCGAAAACGCGCAAAGCGCCTGTTTGCCCATTCGTCCGATGAGCTTGCGCTTTAACGCGCCCGTGGCTCGCTCGCAGGCCGAGGGCATACGTTTGAAATCAACCAACGACAGCATCAAACCCAAGCTGGAAGGCGACGAGAAAGACAAGGAAGCGCTGGTGGGCGGCATCCGGTTTGACGGCCCCTTGCCGGAGAACACCGCCTTCACCATCGAGCTGCCAGGCGGGTTCAAAGATGCTGCAGGTCGCCCGCTGAACAACGCCGACAACTTCCCGCTCAAGGTGGCCACCGCCGGCCAGCCACCGCTGGCCAAGTTTGCAGCGGCACCGTTTGGCATCGTCGAGCGGCTGGCCGAGCCCGATGGAGAAGCACTCATGCCGGTGACGCTGCGCAACGTGGAAGCGGCGTTGAAAACCCTGCTGGTCACACCCGGACAGGTCAGCACCGTGCAACCCAAAACCGACGCGGAAATCATTGCCTGGTTCAACAAAGTCACGCGCTACCACGAGAGCAGCGTGACCCGCAAACAAGCAGCCAAAGACAGCAAGATGCCCCTGCCAAAAGCGGCGGAAAAAGACGACACCAATTTGCAAACCCGCATGGTGTCCTTGCTCAGCGGCCAGCCCGGCGTGAAAACGTTGGATTTGCCCAAACCCGCCGCAGGTGATTCACGTCCGTTTGAGGTGGTGGGCATTCCCCTGTCTCCCGGCTTTCATGTCCTGGAGATTGCTTCGCAAAAGCTGGGCAATGCCCTGCTGGACGAGCGCTACGGCAACAACCGCACGATGTATGTGCGCAGCAGTGCGCTGGTGACCAATCTGGCGGTGCATTTCAAACTGGGTCGCGAAAATGCTGTGGCCTGGGTGACGACGCTGGACAAGGGCCAGGTGGTGCCCAACGCCGCCGTGCAGGTGTCTGACTGCAGGGGCAAGTTGCTGGCCAGCGCCACTACCAACGCGCAAGGCGTGGCGCAGTTCGCGGGCCTGAACCCGCAGCCCAACTGCCCCCGGGATGAGCAGAACAACGACGACAACGCTGCCTATTTTGTGAGCGCCCGCGTCACCGTCGGCAATGTGCAAGACCTGGCCTTCACCTGGAGCAACTGGCATAAAGGCATTGAGCCCTGGCGCTTTAACGTGCCCACCAGCCGCGAGCCGCAGCCCGATCTGCGCAGCCACACTGTGATGGACCGCACCCTGCTGCGGGCGGGCGAAACCGTTTCGATGAAGCACTACCTGCGCACCGAGACCAGCAAGGGTTTTGGCGTGCCCACGCTGTCGGCCAACGGCAGCCCCACCGGTCAGATCACACCGGGCACGGTGTCCGCCACCACCACGCTGGAAATCACCCACGTGGGCAGCGGCCAGCAGTTCACGCAGGTGGTGGTCTGGCGCAAAACAGGTACCGGCGGACTGAGCGCCGCCAACGAGTTTGCGATTCCTCCGGCTGCCAAGCTGGGCGTATACGAGGTACGCATCGGCTACGGCGAAGGAGGCAGTTTCCGCGTGGAAGAGTTCCGCCTGCCCGTGCTGGAGGGCCGCGTCGGCCCGAGCGACAAGGCCCCGCTGGTCAACGCCAAACAAGTGCCCACCGATGTGCAGATCAACTACGTGCAGGGAGGCGGCGCAGCCAACCTGCCGGTGCGCTTGTCAGCTCTTGTGCGCGGCAAGTACCAGAGCTACCCCGACTACGAAGAATTCAGCTTTCAGCCACCGCGCGGCAAGCAGCCTGGCCAAAACGAAAGCGCCGAGGGCTAGGAAGAAGCCACCGCCCGCCAGGACAGCCGGGTGATTGCCGACAAACTGCCGCTGACGCTGGACAAAACCGGCGCGGGCAAACTGACGATTGACAAAGTGCCTGCTGCCCGCCAGCCGCAAGAGCTGCTGATGGAAGTCACGTACGCCGACCCCAATGGCGAGGTGCAAACCATCCGCAGCGTGAACACGCTGTGGCCCGCGGCGGTGGTGGCCGGCATCAAGACCGAGGGTTGGGTCTCCAGCGCGCAAAAGATACGTTTTCAGGCTGTGGCCCTTGATTTATCTGCTAGGCCCGCTATCAATATTGCAATGGAGGTACGGGCGATTGCCCGTATCACCACCACCAGCCGCAAGCGCATGGTGGGCGGCTTTTACAGCTACGACAACAAAGTGGAGGTGAAAGACCTGGGCAAAGTATGCGATGGCAAAAGCGACGCGCGCGGCCTGCTGTTGTGCGAAACCAAGCTGAGCGAAGCCGGTGAAGTGGAGCTGACGGTGACCGCCAAAGACGCGGCGGGCAACAGCATTCAGGCGGCCAGCTCGGTCTGGGTCACCAAGCAGGGCGAGCTGTGGTTTGGCGGCGAAAACCACGACCGCATGGACGTGCTGCCGGAGAAAAAGAGCTACCAACCCGGGGACATCGCCAAGTTTCAGGTGCGCATGCCGTTCCGCTTTGCCACCGCGCTGGTGGCGGTGGAGCGTGAGGGCATTGTGGAAACGCAGGTGGTGCAGCTCAACGGGCAAGACCCCACCATCAACCTGAAGGTGCAAGACGGTTGGGGGCCTAACGTGTATGTGAGCGTGCTGGCCTTGCGCGGCCGCCTGCGCGAGGTGCCGTGGTACAGCCTGTTCACCTGGGGCTACAAGGCCCCGCGCGAGTGGTGGACGGCTTTCTGGTACGAGGGCCGCGAGTACACCGCCCCCACTGCCCTGGTCGACTTGAGCAAGCCCGCCTTCCGCCTGGGTCTGGCCGAAATTCGGGTGGGTACCCAGGCGCATCAACTCGATGTGACCGTGAAGGCCGACAAAGAAAGCTACCCGGTGCGCGGCTCCGCCACCGTGACCATTACCGCCAGGCTGCCCAACGGCCAACCCGCCGCAGGTGCTGAAGTGGCACTGGCCGCGGTCGACCAGGCGCTGCTGGAGCTGGCCCCCAACACCAGTTGGGATTTGCTCGGAGCCATGCTGCAACGCCGCTCATGGGGCGTGGAAACCTCGACCGCACAAATGGAAATCATCGGCCGCAGGCACTATGGCCGCAAAGCCGTGCCCGCTGGCGGCGGTGGCGGCCGCAGTGGCACGCGGGAATTGCTGGAGACGCTATTGCTTTGGAAGCACTCCATCGTGCTCGATGCCAAAGGTCAGGCCGTGGTGACCGTGCCGCTAAACGACGCGCTGACCCGCTTCAAGGTGGTGGCTGTAGCTGACGCGGCCACCGGCCTGTTTGGCACCGGGCAGACCACCATCCGCTCCACGCAAGACCTGCAAATCATCAGCGGCCTGCCGCCATTGGTGCGCGAGGACGACCAGTTCCGCGCGCAGCTCACGCTGCGCAACACCACCAAAGCGGCGATGAAGGTGGAAGTGACGCCCCGCGCCACGATGCTGGAATTGAAACCGCAAACGGTTGACATTCCCGCTGGCGAAGCCCGTGAAGTGGCCTGGGAAGTGACCGCCCCGCCGCAGCTGGCGCAAACCCGGGCCGAGGCCATCCTGTGGGAGATTGAGGCAAAAGACACGCTCAGCGGCGCACGCGACGCGCTCAAAGTCCGCCAGCGCCTGATCGAAGCCGTGCCGCTGACGGTGCAGCAAGCCACCTTGGTGCAGGTCGATGGCGCGTTCTCGATTGACGTGAACCCGCCTGCCGACGCCCTATCTGGCCGAGGCGGATTGAAACTGGCCCTGCAACCCAAACTGGCCGAGGGCCTACCCGGCGTGCGCGACTACTTTGCCCGCTACCCCTTTATTTGCCTGGAGCAAAAAACCAGCAAGGCTGTGGGTCTGCGCGACGGCAAGCTGTGGCAAACCGTGGCGGCACAAATCCCCACCTACCTGGACGCCGACGGCCTGGCCAGCTACTTCCCGCCGCGCGCCGAAGACGCCAACCGCGGCAGCGACACGCTGACCGCCTACGTGCTGGCCGCCACGCACGAAGCGGCCAGCATCGACCCCGCATTTGCGCTGCCCGATGCAATTCGCGCACCCATGCAGCAGGGCCTGATCAACTTCGTGGAAGGCAAGATCAGCCGCGAATTCTGGAGCCCGCAAAAAGACCTGGACGTGCGCAAACTGGCCGCACTTGAAGCCCTGTCGCGCTACGGGGTAGCCAAGGGGCGAATGACCGGCAGCATCACCATTTCGCCCAACCAGTGGCCCACCCACGCGGTGATTGACTGGCTGAACATCTTGAAGCGCGTAGCCGACGTGCCCGAGCGCGACAAGCGCCTGGCGGAAGCCACCCAGGTGCTGCGCAGCCGACTGAGTTTTCAAGGTACCAAGGCGGTTTTCAGCACCGAAAAAGACGACTACTGGTGGTGGCTGATGGTGGGCGGCGACGTGAACACCGCCCGCTTGATCCTGGCCGTGATGGATGACCCCGCCTGGAAAGACGATATGCCCCGACTGGCCAATGGCTTCATTGGCCGCCAGCAGGCGGGTGCCTGGCACACCACCACGGCGAACTTGTGGGGCGGCTTGGCACTGGAGAAATTCTCGGCCCGGTTTGAAGCGGATCCCGTGGCGGGCTTTACCACCGCCAGCCTGGGCAAGGCCAGTGGCGGTGTGGACTGGGCCAGGGTTGAGCGCGTCCAGACGACCGACCCGCTGGGTGCGCCGCACACCACGAGCTGGTTCGGCGCACCTGCATCGCCCGGCAATCTGCGCAATAACAGCATGTTCCTGCCCTGGACGAAAGACGCAGCCAAGGACACGCTGAAAGTGGCCCATCAAGGCAGCGGCAAGCCCTGGCTCACCCTGCAGTCCATCGCCGCCATCGTGCTGAAAGCGCCGTTCGCAGCGGGCTACCAGATCAAGAAAACCATCACCCCGGTGGAGCAGGCCACCCCTGGCAAATACACCCGGGGCGACGTGCTGCGCATCACGCTAGAAGTCAACGGTTCCGCCGACATGACCTGGGTGGCCATCACAGACCCCATCCCCGGCGGCGCCACCATTCTGGGTAGTGGCCTGGGCCGTGATTCACAAATCGCTACGCAAGGTGAAAAGCGCTCGGGCGCTGGCTGGCCCGCTTTCGAAGAACGCAGCTTCGAGTCCTTTCGCAGCTATTACGAGTATTTGCCCAAGGGCGTGGTCAAGATGGAATACACCGTGCGGCTGAACAACGTCGGCGACTTTGCTTTGCCACCCAGCCGGGTGGAAGCAATGTATGCGCCGGAGATGTTTGGGGAATGGCCGAATGCGCGGGTCCGGGTGGAGGCTGGGAAGTGAACAACTTCAGCGACAATCCTTACATTATCCTAATTTGAAAGGAAATTATGTCCAACGCCACGCTTACCTCTAAAGGCCAAACGACCATTCCCAAAGAAATTCGGGACCGTTTGGGCTTGAAGCCGCAAGACAAGCTGAACTTCACCCTGCTCAGTGATGGCACGGTGATCATGCGAGTGAAAAACAAAAGCTTGTCGGAGGTGGCGCGCCTCATTGACTATCAGGGGCCGGTCATTCCGGTAGAGAAGATGCGATTCGGGCGCTAAGGAACGCTCAAATCACACGACCAGGACCACTGCATGACCGGGTTGGACACCAACGTCATCCTCAGGTTGTTGTTAAACGATGACCCGACGCAGAAGCAACAGGCTGAAAAAGCGTTGGCCGAGGCCAAGCTTGGCAACGCACCTGCGCTTGTTGTGCTGGCTGTTGTGCTGGAGATGGAATGGGTGCTGCGCAGCAGCGCCCGCCTGCACAAAACCCGGGTGATCGATGTCTTTCGACTGTTGATGGAAACCTATGAAATTCAGGTGGAGAGCGAGAAGGTGCTGGAGCAAGCGCTGCACACCTACAAAAACTCGTCGGCTGACTTTGCCGAATGCCTATTTTTGGCTCAGTACCAGGGCATGGGTTGCAGCCATATGCTGACGTTTGATAAGAAGGCGGCACGAATGGATGGCGTGAATTTGATATCAGGCAGCGAATGAAAAGCCTTCGGATTGCTACGCTATTCATAGCTGCTTCAGCAATCAATGCCTGGGCCATTCCCACTTTCGACCACGTAAAAGCCATCCACCGCCCGTCTGACGCCCTGCTGCTGGACCGCCACGGCGAGTTGCTGCACCGGCTGCGCCTGGACAACTCAGTGCGGCGCGGCCAATGGGTGGCGCTTTCGGATGTTTCGCCGGCGTTGCGCACGGCGCTGGTGGTCTCCGAAGACAAGCGGTTTTACGAGCACAGCGGGGTGGACTGGGCGGCGGCTACCGCGGCGGCTTGGGGGAATTTATGGAACACCCGCACGCGCGGCGCTTCGACCATCAGCATGCAGTTGGCAGGGCTGCTGGATGAGGATTTGCAGCGCGGGGCGGGCGGGCGAAGTGTGGCGCAGAAGCTCTCACAAACCGTGGCGGCTCAAGTGCTGGACCGGCGTTGGCGCAAGGACGAAATTCTGGAGGCTTACTTGAACACTGTGCCGTTTCGCGGTGAGTTGGTGGGCATTGACGCCATGAGCCGCACCTTGTTTGGCAAGGCCGCGCATGGGCTGGATGTGCGCGAGGCGGCGGTGGCAGCCGCGCTGGTGCGGGCACCGAATGCGAAGGCGGGGGTGGTGACGCAGCGGGCGTGCGGCGTGATGAAGCTGATTCAGACGCGTGCGGATTGCGAGGGGCTGGATGTGTTTGTGGCGGGGGCGCTGGCGGGGCGGGGGTTTGCGGCGAGCGAGGGGATGGCGGCACATCTGGCGCAGCGGATGTTGCGGTTGACCAACGCGGTTGGCGCACAGCCCCCACCCCCGCCCTCCCCCGGAAGGGGAGGGAGTCAGATACCCATCCGCACCACCCTCTCAGCCCCCCTGCAACGCTTCACCCACCAAACCCTGCAGCGCCACCTGCGCGAGCTACGGGGCCGCAATGTGGAAGACGGTGCGGCCATCGTGCTGGACAACGCCACCGGCCAGGTGCTGGCCTGGGTGGGCTCGTCAGGTGAGCTGAGCCGGGCGGCGGATGTGGATGGCGTGACAGCGCTGCGCCAGCCCGGCTCCACGCTCAAGCCCTTCCTGTACGCGCAGGCCATCGCCGAGCAGCGCCTGACGGCTGCGTCGCTGCTGGAAGACTCACCCACGCAAATCAACACGGCCAGCGGCCTGTACATCCCGCAAAACTACGACCGCCAGTTCAAGGGCTGGGTGTCGGTGCGCACCGCGCTGGCCTCGTCGCTGAACGTACCCGCCGTGCGGGCGCTTGTCATGGTCTCGCCCGACGCGTTTGCGCGGCAGTTGCGCAGCTTGGGCTTACCGCTGAAGGAGGGGGGCGATTACTACGGGTACAGCTTGGCGCTGGGCAGTGCGGAGGTGTCGCTGTTGACATTGACCAATGCGTATCGGGCATTGGGTAACAGGGGGCGGTTTTCGCAGGTAGTGCTCGCGCTGCCGCCCTCATCCCAACCCTCTCCCGCACGCGCGCCAACCACACCATCAACCGCCACAGCCCTGGACCCCCGTGCTGCCTTCATCATCAGCGACATCCTCGCAGACCCCAACGCCCGCGCCCGCACCTTCGGCACCGACAGCGTGCTGGCCACGCGCTTTTGGACGGCGGTGAAAACCGGCACCAGCAAAGACATGCGCGACAACTGGGCGTTGGGCTACAGCCAGCGCTACACGGTGGGTGTGTGGGTGGGTAACGCCAGCGGCGCGGCCATGCACGATGTGAGCGGCACCAGCGGTGCAGCGCCCATCTGGGCTGCGCTGATGAACCACTTGCACGCG
>JAYUXO010000233.1:0-9677 GCA_043753505.1 Comamonadaceae bacterium | reverse complement strand
AACTGGGGCAACGCAATGTTCACAATCACGTTATTAGTGCGAGGCCGGAATTGAATGATGCCCGCAGGTTTATCGACGTTGTTTGGTTTGCTGGGGATACCTTTTCATTGGCCGGATTAACGCTCGATGAATTCCTGGCCAACAAATTTCCACGCAACTGGCCAATGGGCAACAACGTGGATATGTCTGCAGCCCTCCAATACCAAGGCGTGGATGAGTTTATTCATGGCGTTGCAGTGCATCTTGACCGTTGTTCAGCTCGCCAGGCAGTGCGCAACCAGCATCGTGAGTTTCTGCCAATCGCGGGAGGGAATGACCGATTTGGCGTCCCACACATTTTCAGTACTTTGCGGCTTCGGTTGCAAAGTATGGGCAAGGCAAAAGCCAGTGGTGATCAATGGCTTAAGACAATAGAGAATTTTCAAAAAAAAGGGCTGCGCGCTGAGGAGATGGAATGTGCGGAGCTGATTCCTGATTTGTCCACCTGGGCGGAAGGCGACCAGCAATATTCTGCTTTGGACTTAGCAAATCTCTGTAATTTCAATGACTTTCGAATTTCGGTAATTGCCGTCGTCAGCGATGCCCAGCGCCAACTTCAATTTGGTGGTGTGCCCGAAAGAGCCTTGAAACCCACGAAGAAAACGCCAAAGGCGCAGGCTGGCCAGGCAAGAGATGTGGCTGGGTTTGATCCAATCTTGGGGTATCGCATTGAGCAAGTGGTGCATCAGACCCTATGGGGTGCAGAAACCCACTGGCAGGCTGTAACGTACGATGGCCAAATTATTGCGGATGGGTTGAGTCAAACCATTTTTCCGACGAGAGAAGTTGCCACCGAAGTGGCGGCCAGTCATGCCAGGCAGCATTTCCCTAAACGTATCGCACTGGGTCGGTTCAGCAGCTATGCATGGACGGGCGGCGAGTCATACCGGGAATGGCTGATTACGTTGCCGCACTACCCTGCCAGTTATTTGTCGGGTCATTTCAAGGTTCGCAACGTGTTGGCGCACGTGCGCTGCGATGTGCGGGAAGGTGGTGATGGAGAGCGGGTACTGATGTTGCAGGAGGTTCAAAGCGACTGGGCACAAAGAGCGCGCCGCGCAGCCAGCACGGGTGAAACGGAGGAGGATGATGAAGTGCCGCCACCATTTATGAAGGAATGGCGCGCCTTGACGATGAAGCTGATCTTTCTGCACGCCGCGCACCAGTGCCTGGATGCGGTGGCCTGGACAAAAGGCACACATCAAGTCGTTCGGTACAACGGATTGGGCACCGCAGGGCTCATCGAGTTGTATGACCGTGCCCTGCCGCGTGAGGTCAACCGGATGATGAAGCCATTTGGTGGCGTGTGCGAGACGCTTGGGGTGTACGTTCCGACGAACTTCAGCATCATGCAGACCGAAGCCGGGTACGAGGTTTTATCCCCAGCAGGCGAATTGCTAGGCAATGCACTGACGCTGACTGACGCAAGGAAATTTGTACCTGATCAAGGACATGAGCTTCTTTATGAGGTTCACGGGGTTCGATTATCTGATCAGGTTCGTCGGGAAATCCTTGATAGTGGCTTTTCCGCTTGGGGGTGAAGATGAGGGCCGACTATCGGGCACATGAAAGGGTCAAAATTGACCTAAATTTATAACGAAAATGAATTACTTATGCCAATGTTACCCAGCGGGCGTCATGTTGCCGTCATTCGCGATGCCTTGAATGAACTTTTGAATAACGCAGTTGAAGTGACCCACGTCCACAGGGTACTGGCCATTCAAGATGAAGCTGACATCTATCCTTACACTGACCTAGTTTGGCTACTTCCAGAGGATCAGGCGAGACAAGAGCAGATCGATGCCGCTTATTTAGACGGTTCTATGCCTCGACCGCCGGGGTTAGTTCCCGTAAAAAGTGGTTATCGCTTGAACCAATTTGCGGAGTTCGCGGCAAGTTGGAGCGATGAAGACAAGGCAGCATTTTGGGAGTTCATCAACGTCAGGGCTGCTCACTTGTTTGCACAGTCCTTGGAGTTGACGGTAAAGGTTCAGAATATTCTGCGTACCCAATCGGTCGGCACCACCAAGTTGCTGGTGGCCTGGTGGGATGCTGGGTTGCATCCAGCACAAAATAAGGCACCCGCACAGCAGGGCGAGTTGCCGGTCTGGGATGACTACGACATGCTTGCCGCGATTGGGCAGATGCGCAGCCATATGCAAACCATGCAGCTCACCGGCTCTTTGCTGGACGACCAGATGCGCGAGACTGCAATCTGGTCCCTTTACTCGCAAATGGTGCCGCAATTGCGCAACTGGCCCGATTTGACGACTCCAACGCGAGTAGCCGCACAAGAGGGTCGTGCTGGACGCTGGCTCGATTCCATAACCGCCATTGACCGCGCCACAATGCATCGACAGTGGGTCTCTGAATGCGCGGCTTTGTGGGATCACTTTGGGCCATCACTTGAAACTGACTTTCCCGGACCGTTCGAGATATTCAATTTAGTTGTGATTTCGCCCGAAGGCGGTGAGTATTTCAATCCATGACAGACCCGGACATGGCTTATCAACAGGCCGCAGAACTGATAGCCAGCGCCGATACTCTTGTGATTGCAGCTGGTGCAGGTTTGGGTGTGGACTCTGGGCTGCCAGACTTTCGGGGCAACGAGGGTTTTTGGAAAGCTTACCCAGCATTTGCAAAGGCAAGACTTAATTTTGCTGAAATGGCCAGCCCCCAAACCTTCCAGCGTGACCCGGACTTGGCCTGGGGCTTCTACGGCCACCGTTTAGCGCTCTACCGACAAACAGTTCCACACCCTGGTTTTGCCATCTTGCGCAGGTGGTGTGAACGCATGCAGCTAGGCGCGCGCATCTTCACCAGTAACGTTGATGGGCAATTCCAGAAGGCTGGTTTCGCAGAAGATCAGGTCCACGAATGCCATGGCTCGATTCACCATTTGCAATGCATGAACGATTGTGTGTCAGGCGTTTGGTCGGCCGAGCAGTTTTTGCCGGAAGTTGATGATGAAACTTGCCGCCTTTTGAATAGACCGCCTGTCTGTCCACATTGTGGCGGGTTAGCCCGACCCAACGTGCTGATGTTTAACGATTGGAATTGGGCAAGCGTACGAAGTAATACCCAACATCGAGCTGAAACCAACTGGTTATCGTCGCAAGCAGATGCGTTGCCGCGCATCGTCGTCGTTGAAATTGGGGCTGGTACGGCGATCCCGTCAGTGCGGCATTTCAGCCACCGCCTTATTCACGAGTACAGTGCGTGCCTCATCCGCATCAACCCTCGCGAATCGCAAGTACCAGGTTCGGGGGATATTGGTTTCGCCACTGGCGCGCTGGAAGCCTTGCAGGGTATTGATTTGGCTATGCAAGACCAGGCAAATAAGGTGTAAGCCAAGTCACGACAATTTGGGTTCTTTCCACTACTAAATTGATAGCTGCTTGCGCCTGCTATATATGGGCTAGAGCCGACTTCAATATACAAATTGCTGTGAATCTGCTTGAATAGCCACCGCAGTGGCAGTAGACAGCAGAGAACCTTCGGGGCTCGATGCGTTTCTGTGATCACCGCTTTCGTTTTACCAGCGCTGTTGTGTCAGTCAGTGCGCGCGGCGCTGCTGCGCCCCGCACAGGTGCCGGGGAGTTACATCGCCAGTGCTTCGCAAGTGTTAGTTAATGCGCTGTTGCGCAGATAGGGCCTCGGCTCGCTTGCGCATCGTGCTGGCGGCGCGGTGGCCAGCAGCGTGACCATGCGGCCCTTTTTAAGTCGTGCCTTTGTTAAAAAGAGCCACATCGTCACTTTCCCCAGTTCGAGAGGTTGGTTGTGCCAGTCTCCCGCAAAGGCGGAATACCGCCCTTGCAGAGTCATACCCAATGAAAGCATGTGCTTCGCAAGATGGCAGTCAGAGCGCCGTAGCGCTGGGTGTGTGTCTTGGCTCGCTTGCGCATCGCGGCTGGCATCCCAGTTCGACCGCTGTTGCTGATCTACAGCTACGGCAAAGTTACATAACGCCGCATTGCATTCAGTGTCCGCCAGTCAGTCGCTAAAGCTCCTTTTATGGCGGCCACCGCTTCGCGCTCTGCGGGTGAACGCAACAGGCGTTATGCAAAATTGCCTACGCTGAAGCGGGCGCGTCAGCCGCCTGCACTCCCCAACCGCTTCGCGTCTTACGTGCAGTCGCCGGTCGCCCTTGTGGTGTGCTGGCACCAGTGCATTAACGCGCATGGAATCCGAGCCGCCGTGAATGTTGCAGGTGGTGGTTTTCCACTTGGCAGAGCGTGGGCCTTCGCTTGCCGCGACCGCAGGCGCTTCGCCGCTGGTGTCGTTTCCGTCGCAATCCACGTCGGCGCTCGCACCGCCACCACCTTGATCGGGGTGACCATTCGTAATTCCGCAGACGCCGCCCTTCAACACGGGGAGGGTGTGGCGTGGCTCAACAATGCCAGCTACAGATTGAAGCACTGACAAAACTGTGTCTTGAGTGCACTTGAGAACGGTTATGGTGTTCCCGCATTCGTACTACCGATGAACCCGAATGGGCTTACATACAGTAGTCCAGACAAGCCGTTCATAGCACGCACGCATCCAACATGCAACAAAACAACGTAATTGTGGATAACGTGCGCACTATGTCGCGTTTTTCTGCTAATCCAACATGGCTGCCACCCGCGCCCGTACTTCTTCCACCAAATCGTCCGGTGCTTGCTCAATCAGGGTCAAACCGCGCTGCGACGGGTGAATCATCCTGAACTGGTGCACCAGAACCACGCCCTGCGTCTGCGTCCCGGTGCCCGTCAGGCTCACCGACAAACCGGCGTTGCGTGCGACCATGCCACCTTGCGTAATGGGGCAAACGCCAATCATGCCCAGCCGGTTCAAGTCAGCGTGCGTCACCACAATGCCGGGCCTGCGGCCTTGTTGCTCTTGGCCCAGCGTGGGGTCGAAACTGGCGACCACAATATCGCCGCGCTGCCAAACTTTTCGACTCAAAGGGGAGCCTCATGGCCGACTGCGGGCATGTTGTCCCAAGCCTTGTCGATCACCAGCGGCTCGTCGCCCTGCATGGCCAACAGTTCTTGCAAGCTGTACTTGCGCCGACTGATCGGCGAAATGATCAAGCGCCCGGCGTCAAACTCAAAACTGACCTTGTCGCCAGGGTGCAGGCCGGTGGATTTGGCCAGCGACTGCGGAATGGTCACGGCAATGGAGCCACCAGCGGCGCGGAGTGTGGATGTGTGCGTGGTTTGTCCCATTAATGTCCAGTGGAGTCCAAGGATGTAGCACTTAGTTTAACTGGAATGACCAGGGTTTGCGTCAAGCCGCCCGCAAGGTCACCACATTGGCCGGTTTGTTGGTCAGCAAGTCCAGCCGTTCACCCCACAGCCGTCACGCGTCCCGCATGGGGCATTCGTAGGTGGCGCGCTGGTAAATGCGCTTCAGCTTGTTTTCTTCGGTGTGGTTCGAATCCTTTCACACCGACCAAAGTTCATGATCGGAGAATAGACAAAAAGGTTAGTTGGGTTATCCAGCTAACCCTTTTTCTTTTATGCTCTGCTGTAATCCGTTAAATTTTTACTGGCAATTCAGTTTTTAATCTACATCCCACAAGCCAAACGTGAAAACCGTTGTATTTGCTGATTTGGTAGGGAGTACAGGCATATTTGAGCGCCTGGGTGACGCCACCGCCTCGCAGTTTGTCTCTCAACTAACGGGTGCCTTGAGCAAGATGGTTGAAAAGCAGCATGGGCGCGTGGTCAAGCTGCTGGGCGATGGTCTTTTTGTGATTTTCCAGTCGGAATCGGAGGCGCTCGCTGCCTGCATCGCCATCCAGAACCGCTTGCAGGACAAACCTGTGTATCCCTGCGGTAACAGCGCTCCGGTGCAAATTCAAATCGGTATTGAATCGGGTGAGGTGGTTGAAATTGATGGCGACTGCTTTGGCGACGCTGTCAACTGCGCGGCCCGGCTGGCCGATCTGGCTGGCGCAGATCAAATCCTCACCACGCACCGCGTACGAGATTCATTGATCCCTGCACAAAGAACCGTATTGCGCAGCATAGGTCCGATGTATCTGCGGGGCAAATCTGAATCGACCGAGGTGTTTCGGGTCGAATGGAAGGATGACCAGGACGCGGATGCCACTGTCATGGGCACCTCCATGTACAAACTGCCCAAGATTCAAGGACTGGCTCTGAGCTATGCCGGGCAAACGTTTCGACTGAATGTGCATGGCGACAAACTATCGTTGGGACGTTCGTCGACGGCGTCGCTGGCCATCAATGACGCCCGGGTGTCGCGGGTGCATGCGGTGGTGCAATGGCAGGGTGATCAGTTTGTATTAGGAGATGTTTCCAGTTTTGGCACGTGGGTGTACATGGGCAGCCAGACCGAGCCTGTGGTACTGCGTCGAACCGACTGCTATCTGGTGGGGCGGGGACAAATTGCCCTTGGATGCGAGCGCAATGTCGAGAACGCGCCACTGGTTGAGTTTGCGGTTGGCGCATAGCGCCCGCATCGATTCACGCTGAGAAAATGGCTTTGCTTGAATTATTTATCGAGAGCGTGGCCCAAAATCCCGTCTTTCGCCATTCGTGTCTGCTGGGTGAGGGGGTGCCTGAGCGTGTGATTGGACGCGATGGTGCGTGCGACGTCTGCCTGCCCAATACAGACAAAACTATTTCCCGGCGCCATTTGGCAGTCTGGAACCAGTCCGGAAATTTGTGGTTTCGTGTGTTGTCGTCGGTCAACGGCGTTGATCTACCAGGCGGTGAAGTGCCTCCTGGCGCGCGGGCTCTGCTCCCACTCGATCAAATCCTAATTTTGGGAGGTTACCGCCTTTACGTGACGGTCGTGGCGGAACGCGGCGCTGGCGAAGACGCCACATTGGTTGAACCGGTCGAAACTCAGCACCGTGTTACCCCAACGGTTCCGGCAATGTCTCGCTCACAGCCTGTACATCTGTCGACAACGCAAGTTGCCGCTGCCGACCACGATCCGTTTGCCGACTGGGCGTTTCAGACCGATGCAGCGGGAAAGCCGCTGTCTTTGGAGCCATCGAACATGGAGCTTTCGCCAGATCTCAAGGTCTTTTTCAAGGCTGTTGGGCTGGATGCGTCGCGGATAGGCAGTTTGACAACTGACGAGATCGATACGCTGGGCCGCGTGGTGCGTCTTGGCCTGGAAGCTCTGCTGAATTTTGAATACAAACGTGAAAACGAAAATAGCGCTGAGACACACCAGGCGCAGGGGCTATTACCCCAACAATCCAACAATCCACTGCACAACCAATGGACAGTTGAAAACAAGCTGCGTTATTTGCTGGGGGGTCGGGCCGCCAGTGTTGGATTTGTCAAACCGGCGTTGGCCTTGCAAGAGCTGATTGCCGATATTCAAATTCATCAGCAGGCCAGCCTGATCGCGGCCAAAGCAGCTGATGACGATGCGGGTGCCGCACTGGAAAGGTACAGCCAGGAAGTGCAACGCCTGAAGGCTGGATGCAACATGTTGCGTGATGAGTAAGCACTACAATTAGTCACACGACTACAGAGATGATTTCAACTTGTGATCCCGAAAAAACTTGGCCGTTATGACCTGATACGCGTGCTGGGCCAAGGCGCAATGGGGGTTGTCTATGAGGGACGAGACCCCAACCTGGATCGCCGCGTGGCGATCAAAACGGTCAAGGTTGAAAACCTCTCGGAAGCTGCCGCCTCTGAGTACGAGGCACGTTTTCGCACCGAAGCGCGCTCAGCCGCACGGCTGCAACATCCCAACATTGTCAGTGTTTACGACTCGGATCGGGATGGCGGAACCGCATTTCTAGTCATGGAATTTGTGCAGGGCGACGACCTGAAGAACCACCTGGATAAAGGCGTTTGTTATTCGCTGGAGCAATCACTGAAGATGATTCGGGATTTACTTTCAGCGCTGGACTACGCGCACAAGCAAGGCATCGTCCACCGCGACGTCAAGCCTGCCAATCTGATGATTGAGCCGGGCGGACGTGTCAAGCTGACCGATTTTGGTGTGGCGCGTATCCAGGATTCCGGCGAGTCCACGCGCACCCAGGGCAGTATGGTCGGCACCCTTAAATACATGTCGCCTGAGCAGGTGCAGGGCTTGTCAATCGATAACCGTGCGGATCTGTTTTCGGTCGGCGTGGTGCTCTATCAGTTGCTGACCAACCGGCGCCCGTTCGATGGTGAAAACGACTTTTCCATTATTCAGCAAATCATCGGACAAAACCCCGCGCCACCCAGTACATACAACGCTCGTTTGCCGCCCAATGTGGACGCTGTCATGGGACGTGCGCTGGCCAAGAACCGCGATCAGCGATTTTCTACCGCGCGTGATTTCGCTGTGGCATTGCAGGCGGCTACCCGCCGTTCGGGTGACACAACGTTGGTGATACCCAAGCCAGTGGCACCAGCGGTTGTGCCAGCGGCTGGGAGTCGGGGAACCGGCGGCGAGGGCTCCAGCGTTGTCGGGGCGACCAACCAGGCGCATGTGGCGCAAGAGCTGGAGTTGGTCTACTGGAAAGACATCAAAGACTCGACAGACATGCAGGAGTTTGACGACTTTCTGTTGAAGTTCCCGGACGGCATTTACGCCGCACTGGCCCAGCGCCGGCTGAAAAAGCTGGCCACTGGCGCAGACCTTTCAAACTTGACTTTGCCCCCTTTTGTGGTGCCGGGTAGTGCTGAAACACCTGCCGATGCAGACGTCACGCGGATGAGAGGCGACGGCTCCAAGCCGACCCGAACCTTGCCGCTGATGGATTTGTCGCCAGAACAAGACGGGGCTTCGCCGCTGGCACCTGAGGCCGTGACGCTTGACACAGACAGGAAAGAGCCGACCCGCACGCAGCCCCTATCGTCCAGCTCACTGCTAATGGAAAGCAGTGTTTCGCCTCTGCCGTCGTCGTTGACGCCAGATGAGCAGTTTGCAGAGACCCGTTTCCTGGCCGATACCGATACGTCCGAGCTGTCAGGTGATCCGTCGTCATCCGACGGGAGCCCGCATCGCCTTTCTGAAGGGCAATTGCCGCGTGACAAAACGCGCAGTCGCTCGAGCAAGCGGCGCACCACTTCGTCCGACAAGCTGGCGGAGTTAGAGACACCAGAGCCTGAGTCCCGTCGATTTCTGTGGCTAGGTTTAGCCGGGCTGGTGATGGTGGCGGTGGCTTGGTGGCTGTGGAATTCCAAGGTTGGCGGCCAGAGTGAGACCATCGCATCGGCCGGGTCGGCGTCACAGTCAGCCCCTAGTGCATCGTCCACTGCGGCAAACGTTGTCTCGCCTGCTTCCCAAGCCAGTGTGCCAGCCACACCGACCGCCTCCGTAGCGGCTGTGGTGCTGCCGGTAGCGTCAGCGCCCTCCGTCACGATTTCAGCGACCACCACGTCCCAAACCGCTGCGTCATCCCCATCGACAACCCCTTCAGTCAGTTCAATCACATTCGCTGCAGCATCCGCCAGTGCAGCATCGCGTCCAGCTCGTGCGGCCAGCAGCCCCAGACCGAAGGCACTGTCAGCGTCGGCACCCGCTGTGGTTTTTACTTCGCCCGCCCCACAACCAGAAGCTGCGCCAACCCCCGCTACTGTTTTGATTGCACAACCGGTTCGTGCGGCGCCGGTATCGCCCGCTGCGCCATTGAGTCCGCGTGCGGCCTGCGAGTCCAAACT
>JAYUXO010000232.1:0-9680 GCA_043753505.1 Comamonadaceae bacterium | reverse complement strand
CGATATGGCTTCAGTGCTTGTCAAACCCCTGACCGAACACGACTTCCTCGCGTACGAAGATATGCAACGCTGGACAAGCACGAGTTTGTTCACGGCACCATCCACGCCATGGCGGGTGCCACTGAGCGGCACCACACGATTGCTGGCAACGTGTTCGCTGCTGACCACGCCGCCGCCCGCCGCGGCCAGCACTGCCGCCCCTTTACAGGTGACATGCGCCTGCGCCTGGACGGTGGCAACCTGTATGACGACCCCGATGTGATGTTGGTGTGCAACCCGCAGGACGACGACCCGATGTTCAAGTCACAGCCCTGCATGCTGGCCGAAATCTCTTCGCCCGGCACCGAGGGCATAGACCGGCGCGAAAAGCTGGCCGCTTGCTTGAAGATCGCATCGCTGCGCGAATACCTGATCGTCTCGCAGGAGCAGATGGCCGTTGATCTGTACCAGCGCACCAGCGGCGCGGACTGGCTGCACGGCCAGTTGGGAGCTGACCAACTGTTCAGCTCCGCGTGCTTGCCGCTGTCGCTGACGGTGCGTGAGATGTATGCGGGGTTGGCAGTTGAATAGCAGTCACACGCTATATTTTTAATAGCTGCTTCAGCAGTATCTACCTGGGCTGATGCACTTTTTACTCATAAACGTTAGCCAAACAACTCCCCGGCTGCACCGCCCGCCAGGTTAGGCGGCACCATCCCCAAATGCCGCCACGCCGCCAGCGTCGCCACCCGCCCGCGCGGTGTGCGTTGCAAATAGCCTTGCTGAATCAGATAGGGCTCAATCACATCCTCAATCGTGCCCGGCTCCTCGCCAATGCTGGCGGCAATGTTGTCCAGCCCCACCGGACCGCCGTCGAATTTGTGAATCACCGCCTCCAGCAGCTTGCGGTCCATCACGTCAAAACCTTGCGGATCCACATCCAGCATGGCCAGCGCCGCCTGTGCAATCGGCTCGGTGATGTGGCCCTTGCCCTTGACCTGCGCATAGTCGCGCACCCGGCGCAGCAGGCGGTTGGCAATGCGCGGGGTGCCGCGTGAGCGCCGGGCGATTTCGATGCCGCCTTCTGCATCCATCGGCACATTCAGCAGGCCTGCGCTGCGCGTGACGATGCGCGTCAGCTCTTCGGCCGTATAAAACTCCAGCCGCGCCACGATGCCAAAGCGGTCGCGCAGCGGGTTGGTCAGCATGCCGGCGCGGGTGGTGGCCCCCACCAGGGTGAAAGGCTGCAAATCCAGCTTGATGCTGCGCGCTGCGGGGCCTTCGCCAATCATGATGTCGATCTGGTAATCCTCCAGCGCGGGGTACAAAATCTCTTCCACCACCGGCGACAGTCGGTGAATCTCGTCGATGAACAGCACATCGTTCTTTTCCAGATTGGTCAGCAGTGCCGCCAGGTCTTTCGGCTTTTCCAGCACCGGCCCGCTGGTCTGGCGCAGGTTCACACCCAGCTCGTGGGCAATGATGTGACTGAGCGTGGTTTTACCCAGTCCTGGCGGGCCAAATAGCAGCACATGGTCCAGCGCCTCACTGCGCATCCGCGCCGCACCAATAAAAATTTCAAGCTGCTCGCGTACTTTCACCTGGCCCACGTAGTCGTCGAGCAGCTTGGGCCGCAAGGCGCGCTCGATGGCTTCTTCGTGGGGCGAGGCGGGGGCGGCGGAGATCAGGCGCTTGTTGGGCGCGGGGAGGCCTGAACTTGAGAAATCATCGGTCTGGATGGTCATTGACGGTTCAAACCTTCAAGATCGGGCCGGGGTAGCTGGCCAGCAGATCGTCGGCGGTGACCAGCGTCAAGTCCACTCGTAGGGCCTGAGCCAGTAGCAGGCGGTCAAAGGGGTCTTTGTGAATCCCAGGCAGGTCACGAACGCTGATCGCGTGCAAGGAGTTAATCGTCAACTCCTGGTAACCGTTCAGGAAACAACGCAGCCCACAACAGCAGGTGGGTATCAAACAAAAGGCGCTGACTCACAGCGTGCCATCGCCATAAAACATCTCTTCAATTTCCTTGGCGTGCATCGTTTTGAAGTCGTCTGGAATTTTTCCCATGCCCTTCATGAACCCCAGCCGCTGCATCTTTCGCGGCGACTCCGCTTCAATCGCCGTCACACGCACCATCGGTTTGCCCGCTTTGGCAATGATGAACGGCTCGCCTTGCGCGTCTTGCTCCACCAGTCGTGACAAATGGATTTTGGCTTCGTGGATGTTGACGGTTTGCATGGAGGATCAAGAGCTGCCTGAGTAAAGTTAGTTTAAGTGCACCGGCAGATACTTAATCAGGAACTATCGATACGATTTTTGCGACACCCTCGACCAGTTTGCGCAAACTGGGCGAGTAGGGGTTGTCCAGATCGAGGTGTGGCGATATTTTCTTGGCCCACTCTACTTTGACTCCAGGGCCAATCAGAGAAGGATCTTGGCTCAGTGCAAGAGCAAGCAGTTCCCAAGTACCCACAATGGAATCCGGCGCGTATCCTTTTAGCGCTGCTTTTTTCAGCCGTCCCGGATACGCTTTTTTCAACGCATTGACATCAGAGATGAACCAACTCTCTGTCTCTTCTATTGCAAGACGGAAAAGTACTTTGGGTTTTTTAGGCAAAACCGCCAGCATGGCCTGTAGCTGTGCCAGCAACTCATTGCAAGGCGTATCGTCCGAATCGACTACGACCAAAACGACGGCGTGATCAGGTAGAGATTTTCCGAAACCACTTAATTTGGCAGGTAGCTGATCCAGCAACCCCTGGTGTTTGCGATCCGGCTTGCTCAAAGGGTTGAGCGGAAGCCTTCCTTTGCCTTTGTGTGGATGAACCCTGAAATGTTCACCTTCCCGCAAACCGAACTTTCGTTGCAATACCTCTGTGACTGTAGGTGCATCAGAGGTGCCCTCAACCAGCACTTCTAGCCAAATCACGGATTACCCATTCCAAAGTGGTTGCTATACCAAAGGCTACCCATTGGAATACCTTCGTCATACAGGCTTTGAACCGATGCCAAATCAGCAGCCCGAGTCAGCGATGAATACCCATCACGTGATTTATCCAGTATCCAAACCTCCGCCGGCGTCAAAGCGTCAACAAAGTTGGGTGAATGCGTCGTTACCAAAACTTGCGGGCCTCGGGCTTTGTGTGCAAATGCTTGTAACTGCTGCGCCAGCAAACTGAGCAGCTGATGATGTAAGCCGTTTTCTGGCTCTTCTATTGCTACGAGGGGTGCAGGGTCCGGGTCTTCCATCAAAAGCAGATATGCCAGTAGTTTTAGCGATCCGTCGGACATGTCTTGTTGATAAAACGGCGTTGCGTAACCTTGCGCGTGGAACTCCAGAAGCAACCGCCCGTCCGGCGCGCGCGCAGACTTGATTTGCTGAACACCTGGAATCTTGGTGGCAATCCAATCAAGCATGGCTTTAAAGCCTTTGGGTTGTTCTCGCTCAATGAACTGCAGGTATTTGGCCAAGTTATCACCGCGCCGATTCAGATGCGGATCTGCACCCGACATTGGCTGAACCCGCGCCAGCTCCGGCACAAAGTACGACAAGTACCACCCACCCAGAAAAGAGCGAAATTGGCTGATGCGTGGGTGGTCAACCAGTGTTCCCAGTGTGGAAATGCCCAGCACCTGGCGGTCGCTCATCTTGATGGAGGCACGTTCTCTACCCTCTTTGCCATCCAACTCCTCGCCCGACCACGCGAACCCGGTGCCGTCGGTCAACTCAAGAAATGAATAGGGGTAACCACTACTTTCGCCTTTTCGACGTTGGCGCAGACGCTCATAAGCCACACACACCCGGCCTCGCCTGTCGGTATTGATGTGCAGGCTGTAGCTGATGGGGCGGTCCTTGATAGTTTGGCGATAGCGAACCTCAAACTTGATAGCGTCCTGACTGCCCGATGTACGCAACCGCTCAAATCCGCCGCGATGAGGTTTATCGCAAGCAGCTTCAACCCCTTCATTCAAACAGTCGCCCAAAAAACCAAGCGCGTCCAGCAAAGTGGATTTACCAACTCCATTAGCACCAATCACCGCCATCAAACGCGGCAGTGCATCCGCCTTTTGATTCTCAAATGTTTTGCCGAGCGTCACGTCGTTCAACGCGCGGTAGTTTTGTATCCGAATACCTTCAAGAATCGCCATAAATTGACCTTTCCGTTCGCTTCACTTCGCCAACGCCCGCAACGCCAGCTTGATCCCCTCACTCACCCCCACCTCCGCAGGCAGCGCTTTCAGCGCCAGCGCCGCGTCGCGGTCGCTGTAGCCCAGGGCGATCAGGGCTTGCAGGATGTCGGCCTGAGCGTCGCTGGCAATCGTCGTGGGCAATCCCAAATCGGCACCAAATTTGCCTTTGAGCTCCAGCAGCAAGCGCTCGGCGGTTTTTTTGCCGATGCCGGGGACTTTCATCAGGCGGCCCGGTTCCTGCGCGGTGACGGCCTGGGCGATATCGGCCACGCTCATGCCCGAAAGCACGCTGAGCGCCGTGCGCGGGCCGACACCGGAAATTTTGATGAGCTGGCGAAAGGCTTCGCGCTCGGCGGCGGTGGCAAAACCATAGAGCAATTGCGCGTCTTCGCGCACCACAAAGTGCGTGAGCAGGCTTATTTTTTCACCAAGCCCCGGCAGGTTATAAAACGTGCTCATGGGCACATCCACCTCGTAGCCCACGCCGGCACAGTCCAGCAGCACCTGGGGTGGGTTTTTTTCGGCCAGGGTACCGGTCAAGCGGCCTATCATGGTTTTTTGCTTTCTACAGTTGTCATCACATGATTGTCCGTCACAGCTTCGCGCCTCCCAACAACACCCGTCTGGCCAATTTGTGTGGCCCAACCGATGCGCATCTGCGCAGCATTGAGGTTGCCCTGCAAGTCAGCGTGGCGCACCGGCACGAGCAATTCAAGATTGACGGTGCCAAAGCCAAGGCGCAGAAAGCGCTCGAGGTGCTGCAAGCGCTCTACGAAATTGCCGCCCGACCCATTACCCCCGAGGTGGTGCAGCTGATGCTGTCCGGTGATGTGACGTTTAGTGAAGGTGAAGGCGGCATGCCCACCCTGCAAACCCGCCGCGCCGATCTGAAGCCGCGCACACCCACGCAAGGCCGCTACCTGGACAACATTGCGGGGCACGACATCACCTTTGCCATTGGCCCGGCCGGCACCGGCAAAACCTACCTGGCCGTGGCCTGCGCGGTCGATGCGCTGGAGCGCAACGCGGTGCAACGCATTGTGCTCACGCGCCCTGCAGTGGAGGCGGGTGAAAAACTGGGCTATTTGCCGGGTGACTTGAGCCAGAAGGTCGACCCGTATTTGCGCCCGCTGTATGACGCGCTGTACGAGTTGATGGGCACTGAAAAAGTGCTCAAAGCCTTTGAGCGCAATGCACTGGAGGTGGCACCGCTGGCCTTCATGCGCGGGCGCACGCTGAACCATGCCTTCATCATCCTCGACGAAGCGCAAAACACCACGCCGGAGCAGATGAAGATGTTTCTAACCCGCATCGGCTTCGGCTCCAAAGCCGTAGTCACTGGTGACGTGAGCCAGATTGACCTGCCCAAAGAGCAGGCCAGCGGCCTGGTGGACGCCGAGCGTGTGCTCAAGCGGGTGGAGGGTATCGCCATCACGCGCCTGACCAGCGCCGACGTGGTGCGCCATCCCCTGGTGGCCCGCATCGTGGACGCGTATGACGCGGCCAAACCGGCTGTTTGATGAATTGCTGCGATTTAATTTGCTATTAATTTGATAGCTGCTTGAGCAGTATTGATAAGGGCTGGTGGCCCAAAACGCTTCAATTACCTCTTCATGACTCCCAAAACCACCGTATTGCTGCAATTCGCACCGTTGCCAGACGTCCCCGATGCCGTCCTTCACCGCGCCGCCTTGCCGCGTACCCAAGTGACCGCCTGGGTTCGCCACGCGCTGGCCAGCCCAGGCGAAATTTCGGTGCGCATCGTCAGCCAGGCCGAGAGCCGCAGCCTGAATCAGCAATACCGCGGCAAAGACTACGCCACCAATGTGCTGACGTTCAACTACGCGCTGGAGCCCCTTGTGATGGCCGATCTGGTGCTGTGCGCCGCTGTGGTCGCACGCGAAGCCGCCGAACAAGGCAAAACCCTGCAGGCCCACTATGCCCACCTCATCGTGCACGGCACGGTGCATGCCCAGGGCTATGACCATGAAACCAACGAACGCGATGCGCTGGAAATGGAGGCGCTGGAGGTGCTGTTGATGGGGGCCTTGGGGTTTGAGAATCCGTATTGAGCCTGCTTTACAAGCGACTTTCATCCGCATGGCAGGCCACTGCCAGCTTGTTTCCATCGGGGTCACGAAAGCAGGCCCCGTAGTAATGCGGGTGGTATTGCGCCCGCAAACCCGGCAGCCCCGCGCACACCCCGCCCTGCGCCAGCGCCGCCGCATGCACAGCCCGCACGACGGCCCGCGTATCGGCTGCAAACGCCACCATTTGCCCGTTGCCGGGGCGATGCGGTTGCTGGTCGTTCGGCGTGCAGATCACAAAAAACGGCCGATTTTTCTGCGCACTGTGCCACCCCGCCCAAGGACGCTCGCGGTCACAAAACCGCTGCTCCAAGCCCTGCGCCTGCATGACGGCGGTGTAGAACGTCAGGGCGCGCTCGAAGTCGGTGACGCTGGTGAAGATGTGCGAAAACATTCAGGCTCCTTTGATGCAAAGCATGAAACGCTGCGAGGCTGAACGCCATCAGGGCGTGGTGAGCACTGCGTTCAATATTTTTATCATCAAAACAGCTTACAGCCCTTATAAATACTGCTCAAGAAGCTATTAAATAAGTAGCAATCTGAGCCGTATCAATCGTTCATTGAGAGAGCCAATGCGGCACGGCACAGTGGGTCAAATCCATTTGAACGCCGATTTCAGCAGGGTGCGCAGTGCAGGCCGCACTTCACCAACCGTGAGCAAGGCTGTCGCCAGCGAGAACTGCGTGCGCACCACCGCTCTTTCATGGCTGAAGGCCTTGAAGCCGTAGTGCCCGTGCGCGCTCCCAAGCCCGGAGTTGTTCACGCCGCCAAAGGGCAGTCGCCCGTGCAGAAAATGCACCAGCGCATGGTTGACGCAAACCCCGCCCGACGAGGTCTGGCTCAGCACGCGCTGGATGTTCGCGTCGGTGCGGCTGTAGATGTACAGCGCCAGCGGTTTGGGGCCCGCATTGATGTCGGCAATGACCTGGTCCAGGCTGGTGTAAGCCATCACTGGCAGCAAGGGGCCAAAAACCTCTTCTTGCATGATGCGCGCGCCAGCGGGAATGCCGTCGAGCAAGGTGGGCGCAACAAAGCAGTCCGCAGGCACCACCCCGCCGCCGACCAACACGCGCGCGCCTTGCGCCGTCGCATCGTCCAGCAACCCCTGCAGGCGCGCGGTGTGACGGGCGTTGACAATGTGGGCCAGGTGTGGGCTGCTGCGTTGCGCGTCCAGCGTTGTGCCATAGGCTTTTTCCAGCACGGTGCGGCAGGCCGCAACCCACTGGTCTTTCACGCTCTCGTGCACGTAGACATGGTCTGGCGCGATGCAGGTTTGCCCTGCGTTGGCGTATTTGGCCCACATGACGTTCTGGGCCGCCATGGGAATGTCAGCGCTGGCGTCAATCACCGTCGGGCTTTTGCCGCCCAGTTCTAACGTGACACTGGCCAGGTGTTTTGCCGCTGCAGCCATCACCTGTTTGCCGATACCGGGGCTGCCGGTAAAGAAAATGTGGTCAAACGGCAGGTTCAGCAAGGTTTGCGCAACATCGGCTTCGCCCTGGAAAACGGCGATTTCGTCTGACGTGAAAACCTCCTGGATAAGGGCGCTGATCCAGGCTGACAGATGCGGCGTCATCTCGGACGGTTTGACGATGGCCGTGTTGCCGGCCGCAATGGCCGAGATCAACGGGCCGAAGGTCAGGTTCACCGGGTAGTTCCACGGCGAAATGATCAAGCAGCGGCCACGCGGCTGGTACTGCACCTGGCTGCGGGTGCCTGCCGTCAGCAGCGTGGGCCACACACGCGTGGGTTTCATCCACTTTTTGAGGTGACGGATCGCGTCGTTGGCCTCGGCGCACACCGGCAACAACTCCGCCACATCAACTTCGCCTGGCGGCTTGCGAAAGTCAGCATGGGCGGCTTCATACAGGGTATCGGTGCGGGCCAATATCGCGTCGCGCAGCTTGCGGATCTTTGCGATTCGCTCGCGGGCAATCGATGTGCGCAGTTTCAAGGCCGTATTCAACTGGCTGTCGAATACCGCCTGAATGTGGGTGCTGGCTGCTGGATTGGAAAGGGGGTCGTGGGTCATCGAGGAGGTTGGGTGTTTTGTTGTGGCGGGGGTGGGCGCGCGCCATGTTCTGTGCAAGCGCACCAAGGCGCAAGTACGTGTGCGTCATTTTCTTTGTTTTCTCGAGCGCAGGGCGTTGAGCGCGAATATGAAGATGTGGGGAAGATGCTATTGATTTGGCCCTTTGAAGTATCAACCGTTCGCCCTCAGCGGGGTGTCAGGCCAAATCGACTCCGGCACTGGGGAGTGGCACGCGTAGATGTCGGGGTCGCCCGACAGCGACTCACTTTCTTTTGCTTCGCTGTATGGACAGGAGACATAGGAAAAGGGCTACCCGCAGCCTGGGCCCTGCGCTTTCGGAAATTTCACACTTCATCGGGCCGATTCAATCAGGAACCTCTCCAAAACCGCAAAAATATGATCAAAAGCATATACTCCGTATATTCATTAAGGAGTTTTCATGACCAACGCCACGACTTCAAACTTTCAAGCGCAAGTGATTCCCTGGGGCAACAGCCTGGGCTTGCGCATCACCAAGGGCATGGCACAGGCGGCTGGGCTTCAGGCGAAAACGCAGGTCAACATATCGGCCGAGCCAGGTCGCATCGTCATTGAAACGGTGCCCACCCGTGCCAGCCTTGACGACATGTTGGCCGCCTTCGACCCTGAACGCCATGGCGGTGAGGTGATGGCCTTCACGCCCGGCGGACGCGAGGTATGGTGAGCGCCAGCATCCGCTATGTGCCAGGCCGCGGTGACATCGTATGGATTGCCCACGACCCGCAAGCGGGGCGTGAGATGCGTGGCGAGCACCCCATGCTGGTCATTGTGGCAAAAAGCTTTGTGGAGCGCACCGGACTGGTCATCGGTTTTCCCATGACGCATGCGCCATCCAACGCAGACAACCCGTTCGCCGTCGCCGTGCAAGGCCCCAAGCGAGAAGTTGGCTACATCCTGTGCCACCAACCCAAGTCGTTCGACTGGCAATTTCGCGGTGCTGGCAAGCACCCCTGGGGCCGGGCGCCCGAAGCGATCTTGCGCGAGGCGTTGGAGAGGTTGGATGCTATTTGTGGGGTGTGTGAGCATTGAGGGCGATGCAGTAAGCGCAAATAGCTTCTGTGTAGCCGAAGCAATCAGCGGAGTTTCAAGTTAGATAGAAGCCGATTCCAAAGCGTCAAATCAAAGTCCTCGGATAACCTGAGTGACGCAGATGACGGGTCGATGCTTACTATCTCACGATACTTTTGTTGGATTTCAAAGCCATCGGCGCGGTATTTGGACAAAGCATTTCTAAGCGAGTCCAAGTTTTCCGTTCGAATAGTCATACGAACAGCGGTGCCAGAAAGTGATGTTTCCCTGTAGCTTTTGCCACCTTTACCGCTTGTAAGAAGCATCCCGGTCGTGCCGCTTGA
>JAYUXO010000231.1:0-3945 GCA_043753505.1 Comamonadaceae bacterium | reverse complement strand
CCACGCTACATTTTTTTCAGACCCGGAATCGGAAAATCGTTGTCGACGGCAAGGTCAACGCGCGGCGTCAGCACGGTTCTGTCGTTCGGTAACCAACCTGCAAACGTAAAAAAAGACACTTTAGATTTAATTAGGCAGTTTGAAGCTGAACGTAACAACGAAAGTCTCAGCCAGATCAGTCCGTTTCAGCCCGGCCAGATGGTCCGTTTCACTGGCAAAAACCTGTCAGGCCTCGAAGGAATTGTCACCTCGGTTTCGTCCAAGCGTGTTAACGTTTTGATTCATTTTTTAGGCGGCGAACACAATTTGAGCGTGGGCCACCATCAACTGAATATGGCGTAACGCATTAACAGGTCGGTTACTCCGTGCATGTGGCATGACGGCAAACGGCCAGGGTGTTTTGAATCAATTGATTCAAAACACTGCGGTAGCCTGCTTATGCACTAAATATATTGTTTACCTTGAAACCCACGCTAATAACAATTGATGCGTGAGCACCAGAAACCATGAATCAAATTTCGCCCAAGCCCCGTATTGGCATCATTGGCTTGGGCTATGTCGGCTTGCCTCTAGCCGTTGAATTTGGCAAAAAGCGTGCGGTTGTCGGTTTTGATATCAACGCCAAGCGTGTGGCCGAGTTGAACGCCGGACACGATCAAACACTGGAAGTGTCTCCAGACGAGCTAACCCAAGCCGTGCATCTGCAATTCACCACCCGCACAGACGACCTGGCGACTTGCAACATATTTATAGTGACAGTTCCTACGCCCGTAGACGAGCACAAACGCCCCGACCTGTCGCCGTTAATTGCCGCCAGTGCCACGATTGGCAAATTGCTCAAAAAAGGCGACACCGTTATTTATGAATCGACCGTGTACCCCGGTGCCACTGAGGAAGACTGCGTACCCGTGCTCGAAAAGCACTCCGGCCTGATATTTAACGTCGATTTTTTTGCCGGCTATTCACCCGAGCGCGTCAACCCAGGCGACAAAACCCACCGAGTGACCACAATCAAAAAAGTTACGTCGGGCTCCACACCCGAAATAGCCGATATGGTGGATGCGCTGTACAACGAGATTGTGACTGTGGGCACGCACAAAGCCCCCAGTATTAAAGTAGCCGAGGCAGCCAAGGTGATTGAAAACACCCAACGGGATGTGAATATTGCCCTTATTAACGAACTGGCGCTGATATTCAACAAGCTTGATATTGATACCGAAGCGGTATTGCAGGCTGCAGGCACCAAATGGAACTTTTTGCCCTTTCGCCCTGGCTTGGTGGGCGGCCACTGTATTGGCGTTGACCCCTATTACCTCACCCACAAAGCGCAAGCCATTGGTTACCACCCCGAAATTATTCTGGCTGGCCGCCGCTTGAACGACAGCATGGGCGCTTATGTGGTTACCCAGCTGGTGAAAGCCATGACCAAGCGCCTGATTCACGTGCGGGGTGCCCGCGTATTGATCATGGGCCTGACCTTCAAGGAAAACTGCCCCGACCTGCGCAACACCCGGGTGGTGGACATCGTGAACGAGCTGCGCGACTACGACGTGCATGCAGACGTCTATGACCCCTGGATTTCACCCGCCGAAGCACAACACGAACACGGCATCACCCCCATCGAACAACCTGCGGCTGATACCTACGACGCCATCATCTTGGCCGTGGCGCACGACCAATTCAAAGCCATGGGCGCGCCCGCCATACGCGCGTTGGGCAAAACCAGCCATGTCTTGTTTGACTTGAAATATGTGCTGAGCAAAGAAGAAAGTGACCTGCGGTTGTGAATATGCTCCATCCGGTTGCCCCACAGCGCGCCCCTACCCGTCGGTTGTCTGGCGAAAAACGGACTTACCCCCTCTCCCGCCTCCGGGGAGTTAGCAAAACCGTAGTTCTGCACCACTCCTCCCCTGTTACAACTGATCAATCGCTAGATTCATAGCCAAATCGCCCATCAGCCCTTGTATATATTGCTCAAGCAGCTATCAAAATAATAGTACCAATGTCCCGCTACCCACAACTACAACTCACCCTCTCCCAGCAGCCAGCCACCTGGCTGGTCACCGGTGTGGCCGGGTTCATCGGCTCCAATCTTCTGGAGACCCTGCTCAAGCTGAACCAACGCGTGGTGGGGCTGGACAACCTGGTTACCGGCTACCAGCACAACCTGGCCGAGGTTCAAACGCTGGTGACGCCGACACAGTGGGCCCGTTTCAAATTCATAGACGGCGACATTTGCAACCTGACTGATTGCCAGCAGGCTTGTACGGGTTTCGATGACACGGGTGTGGACTACGTGCTCCACCAAGCCGCCCTGGGCAGCGTGCCCCGCAGCCTGGCCGACCCCATTGCCACCAACGCTGCCAACATCACTGGTTTTGTGAACATGCTGGCTGCCGCCCGCGACGCGAAAGTGAAAAGCTTCACCTACGCGGCCAGCAGCTCCACCTACGGCGACCACCCGGCCCTGCCCAAGGTGGAAGAACACATTGGCAAACCCCTCAGCCCCTACGCCGTGACCAAATATGTGAACGAGCTGTATGCCGACGTGTTTTCCCGCTGCTACGGTTTCCACGCCATAGGCCTGCGCTACTTCAACGTATTTGGCCCCCGCCAAGACCCCGACGGGGCTTATGCGGCCGTCATTCCCAAATGGATTGCCAGCATGATCAAAGGCGAGCCCGTCTACATCAACGGTGACGGCGAAACCAGCCGCGACTTTTGCTACGTAGCCAACGCCGTGCAAGCCAATCTTTTGGCAGCAACGGCAAGTTCACCCCCCACTGTCGCAGCTACTGCCGCCGCATTACTCCCTCTACCTCTGGGAGAGGGCAGGGGTGCGGGCTCCCCCGACGCCCCGCACCCCGTCGCCGAATCCCCCCTCAACCAGGTCTACAACGTAGCCGTAGGCGAGCGCACCACGCTCAACGAGCTGTACGCCCAGCTCCACCGCAACCTGCTGCCTCTGCACCCCCACCTGCAAGGCACCCAACCGGTGTACCGTGAATTCCGGGCAGGCGACGTGCGCCACAGCCTGGCTGACATCAGCAAAGCCGCCAGGCTTTTGGGCTACGCGCCCACGCAACCCATAGCCCAGGGGCTGGAATTGGCCATGCCTTGGTATCTACAAAACACAACCGTTCCGCAATCAGCATGACCCTTCTCGTTACCGGTGCGGCCGGCTTCATTGGTGCCAACTTTGTGCTCGACTGGCTAACCCAGAGCGATGAACCCGTGGTGAACCTGGACAAGCTCACTTACGCAGGCAACCTGGAAACTTTGGCTACGCTACACAACGACGCGCGGCACACCTTTGTGCAAGGCGACATTGGCGACAGCGCCCTGGTAGCCACATTGCTGGCCACCCACCAGCCCCGCGCCATCATCAACTTTGCGGCCGAAAGCCACGTCGACCGCTCCATTCACAGCCCCGAAGACTTCATACAAACCAACATCGTGGGCACCTTTCGCCTGCTGGAAGCCGCCCGAAACCACTGGAGCGCCCTGCCCGACCCTTCCAAAACCGCATTTCGTTTTCTGCATGTGTCCACAGATGAGGTGTACGGCTCTTTGGGCGCGAGCGACCCCGCCTTTACAGAAACTCACCGCTACGAGCCCAACAGCCCCTATTCGGCCAGCAAAGCCGCCAGCGACCACTTGGTGCGCGCCTACCACCACACCTATGGTTTGCCAGTGCTTACCACCAATTGCAGCAACAACTACGGCCCGTACCATTTCCCCGAAAAGCTGATCCCGCTGATGATCGTCAATGCCCTGGCCGGCAAACCGCTGCCCGTCTACGGCGACGGCATGCAGGTGCGCGACTGGCTTTACGTCAAGGACCACTGCAGCGCCATTCGCCGCGTGCTTCAAGCCGGCAAGTCGGGTGAGGTCTACAACATCGGCGGCTGGAACGAAAAACCCAACATCGAGATTGTCCACACC
>JAYUXO010000230.1:0-9688 GCA_043753505.1 Comamonadaceae bacterium | reverse complement strand
GGTGGTTCACAAGTGAGGCGAGAGCGGTCATTGAAAAAGTCTCCAGTTAGAAAATGCAAGCGCAGTTAACCCGGTTGATGCTAGCGCCTGGGTTTTGCGGTGCACGTTACAGGCGGGACACCACTACACGCACCCAATCACATACCCCTGCGCTTCGCACTATCTGGCAACCCAACGGCACAACGCCCTACATGTTGCTGTGCTGTAATAATTTTGTTGCCATATTGACTTGTTGCCTGACTTGTCCCGTAGGTCCCAAGTGAACCATTTTCTGTTGACCGGTGCATTGACCCAGCATCTTTTCAATCGTCGGAGACCACCCCGTGCTATCTCTCGCCACCCACAATTTCACTTCCAGCATTGAATCCGCCGCGTGGCGCCATGACGTGTATGAAGATCGTGCCGCCTTGATTGCACGCTTGCTGGCCGTACGGGCTTATAGCGTTGCGCTGGCGGAAGACTGGTCTGCCGAAGATCAGGCCATCCAGTCCATGCCCGATGCCAGCCCCACCAAATGGCATCTGGCGCACACCAGCTGGTTTTTTGAGGCGGTGGTGCTCCAAACCCACCAGAGTGGTTTCACTTGGTTTGACGCGCGCTTCGCCCATTTGTTTAACTCCTACTACGAAGCCCTGGGCACCCGCCACCCGCGCCCCGCGCGCGGCGTGCTCAGCCGCCCGAGTCTGGCGCAGGTACAGGCCTACCGTGTGCATGTGAACGCACAGCTGCAGGCATTTGCCAGCGACGCATCGCCGCAAGCATGGGCTGCGGCTACGCCGCTTTTGGAGCTCGGTTTGCACCACGAGCAGCAGCATCAGGAGCTGATGCTGACCGATTTGTTGCATGCGTTTTCATGCAACCCACTGTTGCCCGCCTGCATCAACACTTTGGCTGCACCCGGACTGCGTGCCGTGCCGCAGCCGGCTGCACGCTGGGTGTCGCTGCCTGGCGGTGTGCACAGCGTAGGACACGGCGGCGATGGTTTTGCTTTCGACAACGAGCAACCCCGTCACCCCGTGCTGCTGGCCCCTTACCAACTGGCCGACCGACTGGTGACTTGCGGTGAGTTCGCGCAGTTTGTGGCCGATGGCGGGTACCGGCGTGCGCAGTTCTGGCTGTCGGATGGTTGGGCTGCAGTGCAGGCGCATGACTGGCAGGCCCCGGCTTACTGGCTGGCTCCCGGGGACGCACGGGCACCCAGCCAAGCTTGGCAAACATTTGGCCTGCATGGCGTACAACCGCTGGACGTTGACGCGCCCGTCACCCAGCTGAGTTTTTATGAAGCCACCGCATTTGCAGAATGGGCCAGTGCCCAGGCCGAATGGGCCGGTGCCCGCCTGCCCACCGAGTTTGAGTGGGAGGCTGCTTTTACCAGTGGACATGCCACACACGGTTTGACTCAAATGACCGGCCACGCCTGGCAATGGACGCGTTCGTCGTATGACCCTTACCCCGGCTTCAAACCGTTTGCTGGCGCAGTGGGCGAGTACAACGGCAAGTTCATGAGCGGCCAACAGGTGCTGCGCGGTAGCAGCTTGGCCACCCCGCACGGCCACGCGCGTCCCAGCTACCGCAACTTTTTTCCACCCGCAGCGCGCTGGCAGTTCAGCGGCCTGCGTCTGGCAAAAGACGCCTCATGTCGTCTGGCAAAAGACCCCTCATGTCGTCTGTCTGAGGACATCGCTTGTTGAATCCTGTTTTAAACCCCTCTCTGTTTGATCGCAACGCCCTTGCGCCCATGCCGGTAAATCTTCGCAGTGGCTTTGCACGCGACATGGAGCAAGCCCTACGCGAACGCCCTCGCAGCATCTCGCCCAAGTATTTTTATGACGCACAAGGCTCGGCCCTGTTCGACCAGATCTGCGAGTTGCCCGAGTACTACCCCACCCGCACCGAGATGGCGCTGCTGCAAACGCACGCGCAGGAAATGGCGCAGCTGATGGACCCGCAGGCTGAAATTGTGGAATTCGGTGCCGGGTCATGCACCAAGGTTGGCCTGTTGCTGGACGCCATGCAAAACCCCGCTGCCTACCGCCCCATCGATATATCCGGCGAGCACCTGGCCAGCGCATGCGCTGCCCTGGGCCAGCGTTACCCGGCACTGCACATTGCCCCTGTGGTGGCCGACTACACCCAACCATTGGTTTTGCCGGCCCATTCCGGGCGGCAACGCGTCGGCTTTTTTCCCGGCTCCACCCTGGGCAACTTCACACCGCAAGAAGCGCTGGTGTTTCTCAAACACGCCGCCCAGCTGCTGCGCGGTGGCGCTTTGCTGCTGGGTGCCGACCGGGTGAAAAACCCCGCGGTGCTGCATGCCGCCTACAACGACGCGCAAGGCGTCACTGCGGCGTTCAACCTGAACCTGCTGGCCCGTGCCAACCGTGAGCTGGGCTGCAACTTCGCGCTCGACCAGTTCGCCCACAGCGCCTTCTACAACGCCCCGCTGCGCCGCATCGAAATGCACCTGATGAGCCTGTGCCGCCAGCAAGTCGTCCTGGGCGACGAGGTGTTCACGTTTGAAGAAGGCGACAGCCTGCACACCGAAAACTCCTACAAATTCACCGCGCACAGCCTGCGCGCGCTGGCGGCGCAAGCAGGCTTTGAGCCGGGTCCTGTGTGGACCGATCCGGATCAATTGTTCAGTCTGTATTGGCTGCAGGCACCTGCGCTTTGAGTGCATGTCGTGGTGTGAGTTAATCTGATGCCGCTTCGTTTTTGATAGCTGCTTGAGCAGTATTAGAAAGGGTTGTAGACACTTTTCGCTTGAAAAAGTCGCCGCCTTGCACACCCTCCCCCCAACCCCAACCCCAACCCCAACCCCAACCCACCCCTGGAGGCGAAGCCTTCGGCTTTACGTGGGAGAGAGGGTTGGGATGACGGCGGCTCCGGTTCATCCCAATTCTGCTGCGTCTGTAGCCGCCGCGTGTACGTGCAGCAAGCGCTGTCCCAGCGCCACCAGCAGGCTCTCGATGCTGTCAAACACCTCACACCCGTCCACCACCGGTGCACCCAGCGCACACAAAACCGGCTTGCCCCACTGGCGCGCCAGCGCCATCTCACTGAGCGTGCCCAGGCCACCGCCGATGGCCACCAGGCAGCGGGCGCTGCGAGCCACCAGGGCGTTGCGGGTGATGCCCAGGCCGGTTGGCAGGGCCACGGTGAGCCAGGGGTTGGCTTGGGTGGTGTCGTCTTCGGGTAGCAGGCCCACCACCACGCCGCCTGCGGTGTGAGCCCCTTCCGAGGCGGCAGCCATCACGCCCTGCTTGCCGCCACACACCAACGGAATGCCCGCACGCGCCAAGTGCTGGGCGATGCGGTGGGCGGCGCCCAGTTGCGCAGGTGTGGCATCACGCGGGCCGACGATGGCGACCGGTTGGGCGTTGCGTGCGGGGCTGGACTGGGTGGCGGTCAACGCGGCCCAGTCGGGTTGATTCAGAAAAAAATCATGCATGGAATCACGCATGGGTGCCGCTCCGCTCGTTGCCGCGCGAGAGCACATCGCCCAGCGCCAGTACCAGGCAACACGCAGCGGCCAGCAGGATGGACATGACGGCCGCACCGGCCAGGTCTGAACTGCCGTCGCTGACTTTCACGTACAGCAGCAGCGGCAGGATGTTGATTTGCGTGCCCACCAGCGCCAGTGCGGTGCCGTAGGTGCCCAGCGCAATCGCGGCAATCAGGCACCAGGTGCTCAGCAGGGTGGGGCGCAGCTCGGGCCACACCACATCGCGCAGCGCCTGCCAGCGGCTCGCTCCCAAAGTGCGGGCCGCCAGATAGGGGCTGTGCGAGGCGCCTTGCACAACGGGCAGCAGCAACAAGGCCGCGCGTGGCACCAGGTAGTAGGCATACGCGGCCACCAGCCCCGGCATGGAATACAGCCACGCACCCACGACCGACACCGGCGCACCAGCGGCCACCACAAGTTGCGTGACAAACCCGGCGCGGCCATAAACCAGGATGAATCCGTAAGCCACTACCAGCCCCGAAAACGCCAGCGGCACGCCCAGCACCACCAGCCAGCGCTGCTGGCTCTGCGGCGTGCCCTGCGAAATGGCCCAGGCCAGCACCAGCCCAAAAACCACCGACAGGGTGGCGGCACTGCCAGCGAGCCACAAAGAATTCGTCAGGGCGCGCAGCAGTAGCGGATTACCCAGCGATTCAGTCCAGGCAGCCGGTGCGCCCACCGCCTCGACAAGCACGGCGGCTAGCGGCGCGAGCAGGAAAAAGGCCACGATGGCGATGCCCGGCACGCAGGCCAGCAGGACGGGCCAGGGGGTTTTGGAGGTCATGGCTGTTTGTCTTGGAGATTGCTACAAAGTTAATAGCTGCTTGAGCAGGTAATACATGGGCTGGGGGCGATTTCTATATTAGTCGTATGAGCCGGACTCTGGTGTTTGCCCCTTCCCCTCCGGGAGAACGGTGGGATGGGGGCACGCGGGCGCACACGCTTGATAACCGCTGTAGCGCTCATTCCCCCATCCGCACCTTCCCCCGAGCGGGGAAGGAACAAATCCGGATGCGCCTGGTCAGGTTCAACGCAGCACCGCCGCCGCCCAGTCCCGGTCAATCTCCGGCTTTTTGGCAGCCGCCGTCACCACGTCCAGCGGGCGCACCTGCGGTGCGGCGGGCATGCGGGCGGCCATTTCGGCGCTCAGCGCAATGCCGGGTACAGAGGGGCGCACATAGCCTTGCGCAAACAGCGCTTGGCCCTGCTCGCTCATGGTGTAGTTCAGCCACAGGCGGCCGGCATCGGGGTGTGGCGCGCCTTTGACCAGGCTAATGGCATACGGTGCGGCGGCGCTGGCCTCGCGCGGTATCACCACTTCGGCGTCCTGCATGCCGTCGGTGTAGCGGGCTTTCAGGCCGTCGTTTTCATAGCCGATCCAGATCGGGATTTCGCCTTTCAAAAACTTGGCATAGGGCGTAGTGCCTTCGGTGCGCAGCACGTTGCCCGCCTGATGCAGTTTGGCCAGGTAATCAATGCCGGGCTTGATGTTGTCCATGCTGCCGCCGTTGGCAAACGCCGCGGCAAACACGCCCACCTGGCCCACGCCGGTGGAGCGAGGGTCCAGGTAAACCACAGAGCTCTTGTATTCAGGTTTCAACAAATCGGCCCAGCTTTGCGGCACGTTGGGCACCAGTTTTTTGTTCACGATGAAGGCAATGTTCAGCGTGTGAATGGTGAACCACTCGCCCTCGGGGTGGCGAAACACCGGGGGTAATTTGTCGAAGTTGGTGGGCTTAAACGGGGCGAGCAAGCCCTTCTTGGCGGCATCCACTGCGGAAGCCGCAAAGTAGTAAGCCGTGTCGGCCTGCGGGCGGCGGCGGGCTTTGTCCAGCGCCACCACGGTGGCAGCGGACCCCAGATCGTTGTAGATTATTTCCACTTCGGGGTAGCGCTTTTTGAACTCGCGAAACAACACCTTCCAGTTGGCCCATTCCGGCCCGGTGTCAAACGACACCACCAGGCCTTCCTTGGCGGCACGTTGATACAGATTGGCCTCGCCGGGGTACAGCTCGGGACCGGTGATCTCGGCGGCCTGGGTGTGGGTGTTGAGCAGCGGCACGGTGGCGGCTGCGGCGGTGTATTGAACAAACTGGCGGCGTTGCATGATGGCTCCTTGGGGTGGTTAAAAGGCTGCGGAAAAATGACAGATGACTTGCCCTTCGCTCTGCAATGACAGATGACTGTCTAGGTTCAAGTCAGCTGTCATAAATGCCGCTTTGGCGTCAATGTCATGTGTCGTGGCTTGCTTGTGTCATGGCTTGCTTGTGTCATGGCTTGTCCAGAGGCATCAGGTGCAGCGTGCCGGGGTCCAGCGCCACGCTGCGCGGCACCGGGCCAGTGGCGTCTACGGTGATCAGGCCCGCGCCTTGGGCAGCAAAGTCAAACACCGTGCGCGAGCCCTGGTAGCGCTTGCGCAGCACCTGGCCGTCAAAGCGGTTGGGCATGCCCAGGGGTGGGTTGGCCAGCACATGCTCGGGCCGCACCATCACCTGCACCATGTCGCCCACCGCAAAGCCTTTTGTCTTGCAGGCCAGATGCCACGGAGGTGTATCGGCCTCGTGCACACGCACGCAGTCGCCTGCTTGCACCTGTGCGCGCAGCACGGTGCACAGACCGGTCAGGCGTGCGACCTCGGCGTTGGCTGGTTGTTCGTAAACCACCTGTGGCGTGGCGCATTGCAGCACTTGGCCACCCGCCATCACCGCCACTTTGTCGGCCAGCTCCAGCGCCTCGGCGGGATCGTGCGTCACAAAAATGGCGGTGGCTGATGCCAGGCGCTGCAAGCGCTTGATCTCGTCGCGCAGCGGGCCGCGCAGGCTGGCATCCAGGGCCGATAGCGGTTCATCCAGCAGCAGGGCGCGCGGCTTGAAACACAACGCCCGCGCCAGTGCCACCCGCTGTTGCTGGCCGCCCGACAGTTGCGCAGGTCGCTGCCGGGCAAAGGCCGACAGGCCCACCAGCGCCAGCATTTCATTGACCTTGACCTCCAGCGCCAGGCCTTTCTCGCCGCCCACGCGCAGGCCGTAGCCCACGTTGTCAGCCACCGTCATGTGCGGAAACAGCGCATAGCCCTGAAACACCACGCCCATGCGGCGGCGGTGCGGCGGCAGGTGCGTAATGTCTTTGCCATCCAGCGTGATGCGGCCTTGCGTGGGGGCCAGCAAACCCGCACACAGCTTGAGCAGGGTGGACTTGCCGCAGCCACTGGGCCCCATCACGGCCAGCAGTTCACTGTCGGCTACCTGCAGGTTGATATGGCGCACGCCGCCAGCACCCGTTTCGTTGCCGTAGCCAAAACCGATGTCGTGAAGTTCCAGGCTCATGTTGTCTTTCTTGAAACCGGGTCCGCGGGCAAACCCAGCGCGCTGGTGCGGGCCGAGGCACCCGCCGCCATCAGCGCCACTAGCAGCAGCACCAACGTGGCGGCGCAGGCAAACCCGGTAGCGCCGTAAAAAGCCTGCAGCATCAACACCGGAAAGGTGCGATTCTCAAACCCCGCCACCAGGTTGGACAGGTTGAATTCCCCCACCGACAGCGCGCAACACAGCACCGCGCCCGAAGCCATCGGTGCACGTAGCGCAGGCACCGCCACCTGCCACAGCGCCTGGCTGGGCGTGGCACCCAGGGTCTGCGCGGCTTGCATCCACAAATCAACGTTTTGGTGGCGCAGGCCGTTGAGCAGCGCGTTCAACATGTAGGGCAGGGTGAGCACCACATGGCCTGCAAACAGCACCCACCACGAGCCCAACCACGGCAGGCCCTCGCTGGAAAACAGCACCACATAACCAAAGCCCAAGGTCACAGCGGGTACCGCAATCGGGGAAATCAGCAGCCAGCGCGTGGCCACGCCCCAAATTCCCCACGCGCCTTGTGGGCGCCGCAGTGCCAGCGCCAGCGGCAACCCCAGCACCAGGTTCACTGCCGCAGCCGCTACGGCGGTGCCCACACTCACACCCAACGCCTGGCGATAACTGTTGTCTTCCCACAGCTCGCGCAACCACTTGAAGGTGAAGCCCGAGGGCAACAGTGAGTTGCTCCAGTTCTCGCCAAACGTACCCACCAGCACCAGCAGCATGGGCAAAAACAAATACACGCTGTAGCCCCACAGCACCCAGCGCCCAGTCGGGCTGGGCGCATTCAAAGGTGCGGTGGTGTGTTCTTTCGCCATGTTGTCATCATGCCCCGTGAGCATTGAATTTACGTGACACTTGCAGGTATTAAACGCACCGATTCATTCTGAAACCGCATGCAAAAACAGTCTTTCCCTTCCATCGCGCGCCATCCCGCCATGCACGACCTGGTGGCGTTTGACGCCGCCGTGCGCCACGCCAGCTTCACCGCCGCCGCTGGCGAACTGGGCCTGACGCAAAGCGCCGTAAGCCGCCAGATTGCCTCACTGGAGCAACACCTGGGTGCCAGATTGTTCGAACGCGCGGGCCGCCGCGTGAGCCTGACGGATGCGGGCCAGCGCTTTCATGCCAGCGTGGCACCCGCGCTGTGCGCCATTCAAACGGCGGCCATCGAGCTGCGCATCACGCCTCAGGGCTCCGGTCTGCTGCGCCTGGCCAGCGTGCCCACCTTCACCACGCATTGCCTGATTCCGCGCTTGCCGTCGTTTCGGGAGCAACACCCCGGCATCACCATCAGTTTTGCCCAGCATTTGAGTGGTGCCAGCCCCATGCCCGCGAATGTGGATGTGGCCGTGCGCTACGGCCTGGGCCAGTGGGGCAGTGACGTGGCGCAGTACGTGGCCGGGCGCGCCTGCGTGGTGATTGCACCGCCCGGCTACCGTCGCAGCGTCACTGGCTTGCAACGTGCCACCTTGCTTCACCACATCGAAACCGCCGAAGCCTGGGCCACCTGGTGCGTCGCCAGCGGCACGCAGGGGCTGGACACCCGTGCTGGCATTTTCTTCAACCAGTATTCACAAATCATCCAGGCCGTAGTGGCCGGCATGGGCCTGGCGGTGGTGCCGTTCTGTCTGGTGCAGGCCCTGACAACCGAAGGCCGCCTCAGCCTGGCGCACGACGCCCACGTCAAGCTGCCGTATGGCCACTACATGTGCTTTCGCGCCGAGGCCGCCGATCACCCGGCCGTGGCCGCATTTCGCGGCTGGCTGCTGGCGCAGGCACGGGTGGCGGAGTGGTTGGCGTGATGTGAGAGATGACAAGTGACGTCCAGCAAGGGTTATGAAACGCTGCGTTCGACAAAGCGCACAGCGCGTAGTTGAATAATCGCGTTTTAACCAGAAAGAACACCTCATGAAAGCCACCTGGAACAACACCGTCATAGCCGAAAGCGATGACACCGTCGTCGTGGACGGTAACCATTACTTCCCTGAAGCCTCGCTGAACCGCGACTTCATCACTTTCAGCAACCACAAGACCCATTGCCACTGGAAGGGCGAGGCCAGTTACTACAGCCTGGTGGTCAACGGCGAAATGAATGCCGATGCCGTGTGGTACTACGCCGACCCGAAGCCCGAAGCCGAGAGCATCCGGGGGCGGGTGGCGTTCTGGAAGGGTGTGAAGGTGGGGATTTAGGAAAAAAGTGCATGACTATTTGTAGCACTGGGTGCTAGACTCAAGCATGCTCAAGAAATCCCGCGCCTTCAAAACAGCATGGTTTACGAAAGTCGCTAGAAAAGCCAATATTCCAGATGCTGCTCTATGCAAAGCCCTGCCTGAGATTGAGCTAGGGCAAGCAGCTGATCTTGGGGGCGGGGTTTTCAAGAAGCGATTGAACGACAACCTCTTTCGAGCCATCGTGCTGACCCGATTCGGCCAGTGGTGGGTCTATGAATATCTCTTTGCCAAAAAAGATTGCGCAAATATAGACGCGGTCGAATTGGAGCAGTTTCGAGCGTTGTCGCGCAATTACTCCAAATTGTCTGAAGCGCAGCTTTCCAGGTTAATTGACAGCAAACACTTTGTGGAGATTTGCCATGGCCACCCAGCGTAGATTTAAGTCTGATGCGTTTGAGGCGATTCACACGTCTGCAAAAGCGCTTCATGACATCGGTGCCATCACGAAAACCACCCTGCGAAGTTTTGACACGGCATGCCTGGTCAGCCCTGCGGATATGCAACCACCTCAAATCAAAAAGTTGCGCGAAGTCAACCACGTGAGCCAGCCAGTATTTGCGCGCTACCTCAACACCAGTCAGTCCACCGTTCAAAA
>JAYUXO010000229.1:0-9719 GCA_043753505.1 Comamonadaceae bacterium | reverse complement strand
TACTCGACGGTTTGCAAGCGCGCATGTTGCGCCACGCCGACCGGCTGGAGTTCGAGCAAGCCGCCGAACTGCGCAACCAGATGGGTGCGTTGGCCAAGGTGCTGCATCAGCAAAGCATGGACACGGGAGGCGACAAAGATGTGGACATCCTGGCCGTGAAGCTGCAGGGCGGGCGGGCCTGCGTGAACCTGGCCATGGTGCGAGGCGGGCGGCACCTGGGCGACCGGCCTTACTTTCCGGTGCACGTGGACGACGCCAGCGCCCGCGATGTGCTGGAAGCGTTTATTGCGCAGCACTACATCGACCTGGTGGTGCCGCCCCAGTTGATTACCAGCGAGGCGGTGGATGTGGAGTTGATCGAGGCGTTGTCGTCGCAGCAAGGCGTCAAGATCAGCGCCGTGCACAACCCACGCGAGCAGCGGCGCATCTGGCTGGAAATGGCGCAGAAAAATGCATCCATCCGGCTGGCACAGCTGCTCGCAGAAGAGGGCTCGCAGCAAACGCGCACGCAAGCTTTGGTGGATGCTTTGGACTTGGCACCCGAAAGCCTGGAAACCTTCCGCATCGAGTGCTTCGACATCTCCCACACGGCAGGCGAAGCCACGCAGGCCAGCTGCGTGGTCTTTCTCGACCACAAAATGCAAAACGCTCAGTACCGCCGCTACAACATCGAGGGCATCACCCCCGGTGACGACTACGCCGCCATGCGCCAGGTGCTGCAGCGCCGTTACGGCAAAGCTGATGCCAACGGGGGTGGCATGCCCCACCTGGTGCTGGTCGATGGCGGCAAAGGTCAGGTGAGCATGGCGCGCGAGGTGTTTGCCGAACTGGGACTGGATTTGGGGCTGATCGTGGGCGTGGAAAAAGGAGCGGGTCGCAAAGTGGGACTGGAAGAGCTGGTATTTGCCGACGGACGGGCCAAGGTGTCGCTCGCTCCCGACTCGGCCGCGTTGATGCTGGTGGCCCAGATTCGCGACGAGGCGCACCGCTTTGCCATCACCGGCATGCGTGCCAAACGCGCCAAGGTGCGCACCGGCAGCAGCAAGCTGGAAGACATCCCGGGTGTCGGTCCCAAACGCCGCGCTAAACTTTTGCAACGCTTCGGCGGCATTCGCGGTGTGGCATCTGCGGGGGCGGATGACATTGCCACAGTGGATGGCATATCAAAAGAACTGGCTGAGGAGATTTATCGTGCATTGCATTAGCTTTTTATGCGGTTCTTTACTTGTATTGGGGTTGTTTGGCTGCGCCAGCAACCCTGTGCCGCCTGACCCCGCAACCACGGGAAACACGGGAAACACGGGAAACACGCGCGTAACCACCACCAGCAGTGTGCCAGCCTGGGGTGGCCCGGTCAGCCCCAACCTGGCCAGGTCTTGGGATGAGTACCGCCTGCAGGCGGCCCGCCGTATCACCCAGACCAGCCCCGATGAAACCTTCAGCGGCCCCGTGCCCGAGCCCCTGCAATCCATCCCGGTGCTGCAGGTGCAGCTAAACCGTGACGGCTCCATCAAGCGCATCGAGGTGCTGCGCACCCCCACCAACAAACCCGAAACCATCGACATGGCCATGCGCGCCATTCGCCGCGCTGCGCCGTTCGGATCGGTGGCGCATCTGCCGCAACCCTGGCAGTTCAACGAAACGTTTTTGTATGACTATGACTTCAAGTTTCAGCTGCGCACGCTGGCCGAGTTGGACGGATGACAAGGCGGGCGCCGACGTCACCGGCCTTGATCCGTCACTTGGTTTTGGCAACCTTGTTGTCGCTGGGGTTGCATGTGGTCTTCGTGGGTATGGTCAGTCGCCTGCAGCACAGTGACCCACGGGGCGGTATTGCACCGCCACGAATGCAGCTGACGTTACGGCAATCTCTACCGCCACCAGCACCAGTACCCGCACTGTTACCGCGCGCAGCGGATAAGCGCCCCGAAAGGCTATCAACCACAAAATTGCTGGGGCCAACTTCAAATCCCAAGCGCGCCAGGGTGACGGTCACGCCCACACCGCAGGCTGACGCGGAGCCTGTCCCTTTGCCCCGGCCCGCGCTCGCGCAAGCCGAGGTTGCCGCGCCGCCCAGACCCATCACCGGCTTGGCACCCTCATCATCCGCGCTGCCAAACGCCGGGAGGCCAATCGTTATCGACATAGACCGGTCAGCCCCACAAGATCCCAGCCGGGGTAACCAGAAAAGCCTGGCTGCGCGCGCGCAAGAGCAACTCAGTGGCTCTGGCGCACGCGTGAGCGCGTTTGAAAAGAGCTTCAGCCAGCAACTAGCAACTGCTCAGCAGAATGGGCCCATCGTTTCTGAGACGGCAATGGCCGATGGCTCCCGCCTGGTCAAGTTTTCTGGCGGCACGTGTATGCGTATTCCCAACCCGGCGATTGCATCGCCGGCAAAGCCAGCGCAAGCCATGGTGATCTCATGCGACTGATAGGGTGTGTCTGCGTGCGAACAATTGCTGCTGAATTGGCCAGGTTTTTTAAGCAATCGGGCTAGGACCTTCGTGAGCGCTGCCGTAACCGACATTGTTTCCGAGGACGCTCACGTGGCGGGCTACTACAGCCTTGCCGCCGCATCAGTCGAGCATGCCTTAGCGCCAGAGCGTGTCGCCAAAGGTTTTGCCCGCCTTCCGGTTCCCATGCTGCTGTTGGCTCGGCTGGCGGTAGCCCTACGCGTGCGGGGGCAGGGCGTGGGCCGCACGCCTGCTGCAAAGTGCGCTGGCCAAGCACCTGCAAGCCAGCGAAGTGATCGGCTGCCGCGCCCTGATGGTTCACGCCAAAGACGAATCCGCTGCCCGGTTCTACCAAGGCTATGGCTTTGAACCCTCGCCGGTGGATGACTTTCATTTGTATTTTCTGACCAAGGACATTGGAAAGAGCCTGGGCGTTTGAGCAGACAGGCCCTGCCATACCCCGTGCCAGAATCAAGCCATGTTTTTGACCACGCCCACCATCCTGACCTGGACGCGCATTGTTGCCATTCCCTTGATTGCTGGCGTGTTCTACATGCCATTGGACAAACCGACGCAAAACCTGATCGCCACGGTGTTGTTTGTGGTGTTTGCAGCCACTGACTGGCTGGACGGTTACCTGGCCCGCAAGCTGAACCAGACATCGGCTTTCGGGGCGTTTTTAGACCCGGTAGCCGACAAATTTCTGGTGTGCGCCTCGGTGCTGGTGCTCGTGCACTTACAGCGGGCCGATGTGTTTGTAGCGCTCATCATCATTGGCCGTGAAATTGCCATTTCGGCGCTGCGCGAGTGGATGGCACAGATTGGTGCATCCAAGAGCGTGGCGGTGCATCGGGTGGGCAAGCTCAAGACGGTCGTACAAATGACGGCGATTCCATTTCTGCTGTACGACGGCACCTTGTTTGGCTTGATTGACACGGGCGTGTGGGGCACCTGGCTGATCTGGGTGTCGGCGGTGTTCACCGTCTGGTCCATGGTGTATTACCTGCAAAAAGCGCTGCCGGAAATCCGGGCGCGCGCGAAGTGAGCGGGCAAGCGCAAAAAGACGCCTTCATCAAGGCGATCCCCCTCGTTTTCGTCCTCATCTGGAGCACCGGCTTCATCGTGGCGCGCTACGGCATGCCACACGCGCCACCCATGGGGTTTCTGGTGATCCGGTTCGCTTTGTCCGCGCTGTGTTTTGCGCTTTGGGCCTGGGCGAGCCGTGCGCGTTGGCCGGTGGGGCGTGTGCAATGGCGGCACCTGGCTGTCACGGGCGTGTTGATGCACGCCGGCTATCTGGGTGGTGTGTGGTCGGCCGTGAAGCTGGGCATGGGAGCGGGTTTGGTGTCGCTGCTGGTGGGCTTGCAGCCGGTGTTGACGGCCATTTGGGTATCGCAGGTGGGCGCATCACTTGGTGAAAGCGCGGTGTCGCGCCGCCAATGGGCGGGTTTGGGGCTGGGGTTGGCTGGGTTGACGCTGGTGGTGTGGCAAAAGTTGGGGCTAGGCGAAATCAGCGCTGTCAATCTGGCGCTGGCAGCAGTTGCCTTGCTGTGCATCACCGCAGGCACGCTCTACCAAAAACGCTTTGTTGCGCCGTGCGATGTGCGCACCGCCAATCTGGTGCAACTGCTGGCCGCGTTCGCGGTCACGCTGCCGCTTGCGCTGCTGGAAGGTGGGGGCTTCCACTGGAACTTGCAGTTGGCAGGTTCCATGGCCTGGTCGGTGTTGGTGCTCACCCTGGGTGGCAGTTCTTTGCTGTACATGTTGATCCAGCGCGGCGCGGCCACCGTGGTCACCAGCCTGTTGTATCTGGTGCCCCCGTGCACCGCCGTGATGGCCTGGCTGCTGTTTGACGAGCCGATCACGCTGTTCACGGTGGCGGGCATCGTGCTGACGGCTATTGGCGTGAGCTGGGTGGTGCGCAGCAACGTAAAACCAGGCTAAATTTAGGTCAAAACGGCCTCTAGCCCCTTTGGAATATGCTCAAGCAGCTATCAAAATAATAGTAAAAAAAGTGTTGAGAGATCAGTGCGGAGAGCCAGCCCGCCGTTCCCACGGCGCATTGCGAAAGCGTTTAACCAGGAAATCAATCAGCAGCCGCATGCGCGGGGGTGTTTGCGCGCCATCCGACGCGAGACCCATTCGCTAGCGCGCGGGCCTTGCACAGCCCACAGCCACACGGCACCGTAAAATCCCTGCACCGTCAGATCTGGCAGTTGCTCGGTGAGCTGCAGTTAAATCTGCAATCGCGGATACAACGCCTGAAAATCCGCCAGCGCGGGCCCCAGCCACTAGCGACCAAAGCCGAAGGTACAGGCCAGGCGAATCAGCCCGCTGGGCTCGGTTTGCCGTTCCAGCAGCTCTTGCTCCAGCGTGTGAAAAGCCTCGAGCAGCGGCCCGGCCCGCTCGCACAAGGTCTCTCCCTGCGCAGTCGGCGTTACGCGGCGGGTGGTGCGGTGAAACGTTGCGAACCGCAGGCGCGTTTGCAGCACAGCCAGCCGCTTGGTCACCACCGATGGAACGATGCCCGCTGCCGCCGCAGTGGCAGCCAGACTGCCGTGCGGACGGATGACCAGTAGCAGCGCCAGGTCAGCGCGGTTCAGCAAGGACGTGTTTGTTTTCATTTCGGGAGGAATAAATTTCCTGATTGTTCCTTGATCCACCGATGTGGCGCCTGCAAAATCAAGGACATGCTGCCCATGTTTTCCAGGTTTGAAGTCATCCGCAACGGTGTGCGCCTGCAGGGGTGTGCAGCCGGTCATGGCGAGCCGCTGTTGCTCTTGCACGGCCATCCGCAAAACCGATGCATGTGGCACCGGGTGGCACCGCAGTTGGCTCAGCGCTTTCGTGTGGTTTTGATGGACTTGCGTGGCTACGGTGATTCGGATCGTCCGCTGGACGGCGCGGACCACAGCGTGTATTCCAAACGCGAGATGGCGCTGGATGCGATGGCGGTGATGCAGGCGCAAGGTTTTGTGCGCTTTTCGGTGCTGGCGCACGACCGGGGTGCGCGGGTAGCGCACCGTCTGGCCGCTGACCACCCGCAAGCCATAGAGCGGCTGATGCTGCTGGACATTGCACCCACGCTGGCGATGTATGAAAACACCAGTCGGGCGTTTGCCACGGCCTACTGGCACTGGTTTTTTCTTATTCAGCCGCCGCCGCTGCCAGAGGCACTGATTGACTCCGATCCCGTGCGCTATCTGCGCAGCGTGATGGGCAAACGCCATGCGGGGCTGGCAGCCTTTGCGCCGCAAGCGATGGCCGAATACGAACGCTGCATCCAGATTCCCGGCAGCGCCCGGGCCATCTGCGCCGACTACCGGGCCAGTGCGTCGGTTGACCTGGCGCACGACCAGGCAGACGTGGACGCGGGTCGCCAGTTAACCCAACCGGTGCATGTGCTGTGGGGCCAGCAGGGCGCGGTGGGTCAGTGCTTTGACGTGCTGGGCCTGTGGCGCGAGCGGGCGCTGCAGGTCAGCGGCAAGGCGCTGGATTGCGGTCACTACATGGCAGAAGAAGCGCCAGCGCAATTGCTGGAAGAGGTCAACACTTTTTTAGGAGCAAAAAATGAGCAGAAACAGGAGTAAAAAACGTATCGCCGTCATTGCAGGCGACGGCATTGGCAAGGAAGTCATGCCCGAGGGCATTCGCGTGATGGAGGCGGCGGCCACAAAATTCGATATCGATTTGCAGTTTGACCACTTCGATTTTTCCAGTTGGGACTATTGCGAGCAGCACGGAAAAATGCTGCCAGACGACTGGAAAGACCAGATTGGCGGACACGATGCGATTTACTTTGGCGCGGTGGGCTGGCCGCAAAAAATTCCTGACCATGTGTCGCTGTGGGGCTCGCTGCTGCTGTTTCGCCGCGAGTTTGACCAGTACGTCAACCTGCGGCCCGCGCGCTTGATGCCCGGCATCATCGCCCCGGTGGTGCGGCGCGACGGCAGCGCCCGCGTCGCCGGAGAAATTGACATGTACATCGTGCGGGAGAACACCGAGGGCGAATACTCCAGCATTGGCGGGCGCATGTACGAAGGCACGGCGCGTGAGATCGTGATGCAGGAAACCGTGATGTCGCGCGTCGGCGTGGACCGGGTGCTCAAATTTGCCTTCGAGCTGGCCCAATCACGACCCAAAAAGCACCTGACCAGCGCCACCAAATCCAACGGCATCGCCATCACCATGCCGTACTGGGACGAGCGGGTAGCCGAGATGGCCAAGCGTTACCCGGACATTCGCCAGGACAAGTTTCACATCGATATCCTCACCGCGCACTTTGTGCAGCGCCCCGACTTTTTTGATGTGGTGGTGGCCAGCAACCTGTTTGGCGACATCTTGAGCGACCTGGGCCCCGCCTGCACCGGCACCATTGGCATTGCCCCCAGCGCCAACTTGAACCCCGAGCGCCTGTTTCCTTCACTCTTTGAGCCTGTGCACGGCTCGGCCCCTGACATTGCAGGCAAGGCCATTGCCAACCCGATTGGTCAGATTTGGTGCGGCGCGATGATGTTGGCGTTTTTGGGTCACGCAGCTGCGCACGATGCGGTGTTGGCTGCAATTGAAAAAGTGCTGGCTCCCGACAATGGTGCACCGCGCACGCCCGACCTGGGCGGAACAGCTGCCACGCAAGACGTGGGAATGGCGATTGCACTAGCGCTGTAGTGCCCGTCCACTTGCACGCTGCGACGTTGAATTGTGTTCGGGTGTCTCGCAAACAATTGCACACAGGGGTGTGCTTTTCGCATCGGTGCGAAAAAAGTTCGCAGCCGGGCTTCACCACCGACAGGCCTGCCACTAGAATCCGCGGCTGCTTTGCGTTCGCTGAAACAGGCTTTGTTGACACGGTGGGTTGCCGTGGCTTTAATGCCGTATCCGTCCGAGGCATCTCGCGGTAGATCCCTGATACGGTTTGTCCAGGTGCAACGACACCACCTGGATTAACGCAATGGGACGAAAATTTTCAATAGACACACTGATTAACTTTTCCTCTTAGAGGGGCACCTGTGAACAAGACCGAACTTATTGAGCACATCGCAAAACATGCTGATATTTCCAAAGCGGCCGCAACCCGCGCGCTGGAATCCATGATCGGTGCCGTCAAAACCACCTTGAAAAAAGGCGGCTCCGTGTCGCTGGTGGGTTTTGGCACTTTCGCGGTTGGCAAACGAGCCGCCCGCAGTGGTCGTAATCCGCGCACCGGCGCTGCGATTAAAATAAAAGCCGCCAAAGTTCCTAAGTTCCGTCCAGGCAAGGCATTGAAAGATGCTCTGAATTGAGTTGCTGAAGCACGATTTTTCCGGAGGGGTGATTAGCTCAGTTGGTAGAGCGGCGCCCTTACAAGGCGTAGGTCGGCGGTTCGAGCCCGTCATCACCCACCACCCTCCACCCTTTGACGTCATACGCGGAGGGATAAAAAAAGGCGAACAACGGTTCGCCTTTTTTGTTGCCCTTTTTTGGTTTTTAGTTTTGCTGTGATTGAGAGTTTGTAATGTTTGACTTCGTCCGAAAACACGCCAAGTTGATGATGGCGATTCTGTTTCCGCTAATCATCCTGTCGTTTGTGCTGGTCGGCACGGAGGGCCTGAAATATGGTGACGCTAGCGTCGTTGTGGCGCGCGTTGACGGTCGCGACATCAAGCAGACCGAATGGGACGTCGCCCATAAAAACGAGGTGGATCGCCTGCGTACGCAAATGCCCACACTGGATGTGAAATTGTTGGACACGCCGCAGGCGCGGTACACCACGCTGGAGCGCCTGGTGCGCGAGCGGGTGCTGGCGGCTGCGTCGTCCCAGTCCAACCTGGTAACGAGCGACCAGCGAGTAGCCCGGGAATTACAAACCGACCCCACCATTTCCAGCCTGCGCGGGCCGGATGGTCGTCTGGACATGGAGCGCTACAAGCAGATGCTGGGGACGCAGGGCATGACGCCGCAGATGTTCGAGGCGAAAGTTCGCGCCGACCTGTCAACCCGTCAGGTGCTGGAAGGGGTTCGTGCATCGGCCTTTGCACCGGCCGGTGCAGCAGCCAATGCCTTGAATGCTTTTTTTGAAAAGCGCGATGTGCAGGTCGCCCAGTTTGCCGCCACCGAGTTTGCAGCCCAACTCAAGTTGGAAGACGCGCAAATTGAAACCTTCTACAAAGACAACCCCGCGCTGTTCCAGGCACCTGAGCAAGCCGATATTGAGTACGTGGTGTTCGATCTGGAAGCCATCAAAAAGACCCTGGTAGTGAAAGAGGAAGACCTGAAGTCTTATTACGACCAGAACGCAACCCGTATGGCAGCGCAGGAAGAGCGGCGTGCCAGCCACATCCTGATTGCATCGCCCAAAACGGCTTCCGCTGCCGACCGCCAAAAAGCCAAAGCACGCGCGCAAGCCCTGCAAGAGCAGGTTACGAAAGCCCCCGCCACGTTTGCCGACGTGGCGCGCAAGAGCTCTGAAGACACCGGGTCTGCAGCCAGTGGTGGAGACCTGGACTTCTTCGCCAAAGGTGCGATGGTCAAGCCCTTTGAAGAGGCCGCGTTTGCCATGAAAAAGGGCGAGATCAGTCCGGTGGTGGAGTCTGACTTTGGCTTCCACATCATTGCCCTGACCGACATCAAGGCCGCCAAGCAGCGCAGTTTCGAAGACATGCGTGCCGATCTGGAGGCCGAGGTGAAAAAGCAGCAGGCGCAGAAACAGTTTTCCGAGCAGGCTGAAGCCTTCTCCAACGGTGTGTATGAGCAGGCCGAGAGCCTCAAACCCGTGGCGGATCGTTTCAAGCTGCAGGTGCGAACGGCTCAAAACCTCACGCGCAAGCCGCCAGCCGGTGCCGCGGCCGGCCTGGCCGGAATCCTGGCCAACCCGAAGTTTTTAAACGCGGTATTTGCGCCCGAGGCAGTCGAGAAAAAGAGCAACACGCCGGCTATCGAGATTTCAGTCAGTCAGCTGGCGTCGGCCCGCGTTGTGAAATACACGCCCGCTCGCACGCTGCCGTTGGCGGAGGTCAAAGAGCAGGCCCGTACGCGTCTGGCAGCGCAGCGCGGCGCACAATTGGCCAAGGAAAAAGGTCTGGCGCAGTTGGCTGCCTGGCGGGCCGCACCGACCACCGCGAGCTTGCCTGCGCCGGTAATGGTCTCGCGCCTGGAAGCGCAGTTGCCTGCGGCGTTAGTTGATGCTGCGATGCGGGCAGACGGTGCAGCGTTGCCGGTGTGGTTGGGAGTCGACCTGGGTGCTCAGGGCTACGCAGTCATGCGCGTGAACCGCGTGGTGCCACGCGA
>JAYUXO010000228.1:0-9735 GCA_043753505.1 Comamonadaceae bacterium | reverse complement strand
TAGTGACTGCTCCAACTGTCCAGCTTCATTGCGTACCACTCCAGCGCCGTAACCTTGAAGGTGTCCGCGTCCGGTGTGGTGGCTTTCAGCTTTTCAACCTTGCGCACTTGTACCGGATCAACCCCGGTGGACTTTTTCAACTTCGCCGCGTCACGGGCTTTGCGGGCATCCTTTGCACCAACGTCTGGATAACTTCCCAGCGCCATGCGGCCTTCTTTGCCATCTTTGCGGTATTTGTAGAACCATCGCTTTGAACCCGCCGGACTGGCTTCAAGGTACAAACCGCCAGAACAGGCCAGCCGCGCCCGTGTTTTTCCCGGTGGGCAAGTCGCGTTTTTGCATTCGGCATCGGTCAACATGGGGGAACAACTCCTAATTCAGACTGGGAGAACAACTGGCTTTCATTTGTAAATGGGGGAACAATTACCCCAAAACCCTATTTACCTCGACCTGTTCCCCCATATGTTCCCCCTTTTTTGGTTGGCAGTCAATAGATAGCTTTGTACGCCGTTGCAGCGTAAGTGACTGATTTACCAATAAAAAAGGCCTTTAAGAATCGCTCCTTAAAGGCCTTTGTACTATCTAATGGTCGGTGTGAAAGGATTCGAACCTTCGACCCCTTGCACCCCATGCAAGTGCGCTACCAGGCTGCGCCACACACCGATTCAACGCCTGATTATATGTCGCCAAAACACAAGATTTTTACCAGTGTGCAGACAACAGTTCACGAATTTCGAAAAGCTCACGTCGAACAAAGAGCAGTTTTTGCGACGCAGGATGGTCATCTTCCGCCGCGGTGCTGTCTTCAAAATCCTGAAACGCGCTATCCGGGCCTGAGATCTCGATGACTTCGACGCCTTCCAGCAATACTTCGCCAGCTTTGCGTTTGTCTCGTTCCGTTTGAACCAGCTCCTGCAACTTGTTGCGTGCACCGCTGATGGTGAAACCCTGGTCGTACAGCAAATCCCTTATCCGGCGGATCATCAGTACCTCGTGGTGCTGGTAATAGCGGCGGTTTCCCCGGCGCTTGACCGGTTTCAAATGGGTGAACTCTTGCTCCCAATACCGTAGCACATGAGGCTTGACGCCACACAAATCACTGACCTCTCCGATCGTGAAGTATCGTTTAGCCGGGATAAAAGGAAGCGCTTTCTCCATTGAAATCAATGCTGTAAACGAGAAAGTTATGAGGTTACTCTAACTTTTTACAGCGCGCAAAGACTGCGGAAGCCAGTTGCAGAAATTTGTGACAACTGTTTGTTTCACATCACTGAGGAGCGACCAAAGTACCCTGAATCTGCTCTTTCAGCTTGTGGCTGGCATGAAACGTCACAACGCGCCGTTCCTGAATAGGAATGGCTTCACCCGTACGCGGGTTGCGGCCTGGTCGAGGGGCCTTGGTGCGGATTTGAAAGTTTCCGAAGCCTGAAATCTTTACATCCGTGCCGTCAACCAGACTGGTGGACACCAAGTCAAAAAAGGCGTCGATCATGTCTTTGGACTCGCGCTTATTCAGGCCAATCTGGTCAAAAAGCAAGTCGGCCAACTGGGCCTTGGTCAGCGCCGGTGTCTCCAGGCTTTCAACTGAAAAATCCATGGTGTCCTCTTTGATTTTTGTGTTTTTTTAGCTTGTCAGATACGCGGATCAGGTTCGCAGACGCCCGCCCAGCTGCTTTTCAATTTCTGTCAAAACTGCAGCCACCACGTGCTCGATCTGCGCGTCGGTCAGGGTTGCCTCGTCGCTGCGCAGTGTCAGACGCACCGCCAAGCTCTTTTCGCCCACCGACGGGCCAGTAGCGGCCTGTTTAGGCCGGTACACGTCAAACAGCAAGGCTTCGCGCAGCAAGCCAGCAGCCGGTGTTGCATTCACCGCATGCATCAATGCAGCATGACTGATGCTGTCAGCGACGATGACCGCAATGTCACGCTGTACGGCCTGGAACTTGGGCACGGGCTCAAAAACCGGCACCTCGCGTGCCAGCACTGCTTCGAGTTCCAGCTCAAAGAGCACGGGCGCTGTTGACAAGTCCAGGCTTTGCCGCCAGCGCGGGTGCAACTCGCCTACCCATCCAACAACTCGACCATCCAGGCGGACGCGGGCGCTGCGTCCGGGGTGTAAGGCTGGATGCGCGTCGGGTGAAAAATCCAGCTTCGCGGGTGCCAGGAGGGCTTGTACATCGCCTTTCACGTCGAAAAAATCAACCAGCCGGGCGGCGGCGCTCCATTGCAAACCGCTGACATCGCCATAGGCCAGCCCTGCCACGCGCATGGGTTGGTGAATGCCGCGCACGGTGCTGTCGGTGGTGGCTACCGACCCATCGCGCAGGAACACACGACCCACTTCAAACACCCGCACGCGGTCCGCCTTGCGATCCAGGTTGTGCTTTAAGACCTGTAGCAACGAACCCAATAGGGACGAGCGCATCACGCTCATCTGGCTGGCAATCGGATTCAGCAAGGTGATGGGGTCAACATTGCCGGCAAAGTCACGTTCCCATTGAGCCTGCACGAAGCTGAAGTTGATGGTTTCCTGGTAGCCCAGCGCGGCCAGCTGGCGGCGCACGGTGAACGCGCTGCGCCGCGCCTCGGTGCGCAGCCGGGGGGCAATCGGCGCTTGCGGCGGTGCGTCGGGCAATTGCTGATAGCCGATCACGCGGGCCACTTCTTCAATCAAATCTTCCTCAATCGTGAGGTCGAAACGGTGGGGTGGCGGGGTGACTGTCAGCGTGCCTTCGCCCGGTTCAAACTGCAGGCCCAGGCGCTTGAACACCTGGGCGCAGTCGGATTGTGTCAGGGGCATGCCAATGACTTTGGCAGCGCGGGCAACCCGCAAGGTCACAGGTTTTTGCTCGGGCAAATGAGTAATCTGGTCCTCCACAGGCCCGGCCTGTCCGCCGCAAATGTCCAGCACCAGGCGGGTGATGTGCTCCAGGTGCTGCACGGTGGTGCTGGGGTCCACGCCGCGCTCGAAACGGTGGCCTGCGTCGGTAGAAAAGTTGAAACGGCGCGAGCGGCCCTGAATGGCGCTGGGCCACCAGAAGGCGACTTCGATATAGATGTTTTGTGTATCGTCAGACACCGCTGTGGCGTCGCCACCCATGATGCCGGCGAGCGACTCCAAACCTTGAGAATCGGCTATCACGCCCACGTTTTCGTCTACCGTCACAGTGCTGCCGTTGAGCAGTTTGAGCTGCTCGCCCGGCTGCCCCCAGCGCACTTGCAGGCCACCATGAATCTTGTCCAGATCGAAGATGTGCGATGGCTTGCCGAACTCGAACATCACGTAGTTTGAAATGTCAACCAGCGGACTCACGCTGCGCTGGCCGCAGCGCGCCAGGCGCTCGACCATCCAGGCTGGGGTTTGCGCTTGTGTGTTCACACCGCGCACGATGCGGCCTGAAAAGCGGCCGCACAAGTCGGGCGCACTGAGGGTGACGGGCAGTTTGTCGGGAATAGACACAGCAACTGCTACAAATTCGGGAGCTGCTTGAGCAGTATCAGTAAGGGCTGCCAGCTCTTTTGATACGCCAAACACGCTTAGCGCATGCGCCAGATTGGGTGTGAGCTTGAGGGTGAAGACCGTGTCGTCCAGCTTCAGCCAGTCACGGATGTTGGTGCCAACCGGCGCGTCGGAGGCCAACTCCAGCAGACCACCATGGTCTTCGTTCAATTTCAGCTCGCGCGCCGAGCACAACATGCCCTGGCTTTCCACCCCGCGCAATTGGCCCAGCTTGATTTCAAACGGCTTGCCGCCGTCACCTGGCGGCAGCAGCGCTCCCACCAGGGCGCAGGGCACCTTAATGCCCACGCGGGCGTTGGGAGCGCCGCAGACGATGGACAGCAAAGCGCCCTGCCCGACGTCTACGGCGCAGACCCGCAGTCGATCCGCATTCGGGTGCTGCACCGCTTCCTTGATCTCACCCACCACGACATTGGCAAACGGCGGCGCCACCGGACGCAGGTCTTCCACCTCCAGGCCGCCCATGGTCAAGGTGTCGGCCAGTTGATGGGTCGTCAGGGGCGGGTTGCAGAAGGTGCGCAGCCAGGATTCAGGAAATTGCATAGGTTATGGCCTCTAGCCCTTTTAGATACTGCTGGAGCAGCTATCAAAATAATAGTAACAAAAACTGACTGAGTTATTGAAACTGGTGTAAAAACCGCACATCGCCGTCAAAAAACAGCCGCAAATCACTCACGCCGTAGCGCAGCATGGTCAGCCGGTCCGGGCCCATGCCGAAGGCAAAGCCGATGTACTTTTCCGGGTCTAGTCCCATGTTGCACACCACCTGCGGATGCACCTGACCCGAGCCCGCCACTTCCAGCCAGCGCCCGGCCAACGGGCCGCTCTGGAATTGAATGTCAATCTCGGCGCTGGGCTCGGTGAAGGGGAAAAAGCTGGGCCGAAAGCGCAGCGCCAAGTCGTCGCTTTCGAAAAATGTGCGGCAAAAGCCAGTGAACACCACCTTCAAATCCTTGAAACTGACGTTTTCGCCCAGCCAAAGGCCTTCGCACTGGTGGAACATGGGCGAATGGGTGGCATCGCTGTCCACACGGTAAGTACGGCCGGGGGCAATGACGCGAATCTCCGGCATCACTTTGCCGTTTTTCATACCGTCAGCATGCTTTTTCACATGCTGCTGGGCATAGCGCACCTGCATCGGGCTGGTGTGAGGGCGCAGGTTGTAGGCCATGCCGTCTTCGCCCTTCATGTCTACATAAAACGTGTCTTGCATCGAGCGCGCGGGATGGTTGGGCGGGTTGTTCAGCGAGGTGAAGCTGTACCAATCGGTCTCGATTTCCGGGCCGTCGGCCACGTCAAACCCCATGCTGGCAAATATTTGTTCGATCCGCTCCAGCGTGAGGCTCACGGGATGCAACCCGCCGGGTGCGCGCAAGCGGCCTGGCAAGCTCACGTCCAGCGCCTCAGCTTTGAGTTGGGCTTGCAACTCATGCTCAGCCAAGGCTTCACGGCGCTGATTCAACGCGGCTTCAATCGCCTGCTTGGCGATGTTGATCGCAGCACCACGAGACTTTTTTTCGTCCACGCTCAGCGCAGCCATGCCCTTCATCAGGTCGGTGATCCGGCCTGACTTGCCGGTGTACAGCGCCTTGGCGTTTTCCAGCTCGGCAGGGGTGTGGGCTTGCGCAAATCTTTGTGTGGCGCTGTCAACGATGGAATCCAGATCAGTCATATCAGGTTGTTCGCATGGGCTTTAAAAGAAAGAAATCTTATGCGAGGTATCAAAACAAAGGGCCAGTGCCTTTTCAAGCTCTAGCCCTTGTATTAACTGCTCAAGCAGCTATCAAAAAGATAGCGATTGAATGTCGGTATCAATCAGGTGTCAAGCAGCCAGGTGGGTACGAACCTGGTTGACGATGCCGGCAAAAGCGGCTTTGTCGTGAATCGCGATGTCCGACAGCACTTTGCGATCGATCTCGATACCCGCTTTACGAATGCCGTTGGCAAACTGGCTGTAGGTCATGCCGCATTCACGCGCAGCCGCGTTAATACGGGCAATCCACAGTTGGCGGAAAACACGTTTTTTGGTGCGGCGATCGCGGTAAGCGTATTGCCCCGCTTTCATCACCGCTTCTTTGGCGATCCGAAATACATTGCCGCGGCGGCCGCGGAAACCTTTGGCCAGAGCCAGAACTTTTTTGTGACGGGCGCGTGCCGTTACACCACGTTTAACGCGAGGCATGAGTTTTCTCCTTGTTCGTCTGGGTTAAATACCAAAGCCGGGCAGCATCTGCGCCATGTGACCCATATTGGTCTCATGCACAGCGGTGGAACCCCGCAGGTGGCGTTTGTTCTTGGTGGTCTTCTTGGTCAAAATGTGACGCTTGAAGGCTTGACCGCGCTTGACGGTGCCACCGGGACGAACGCGAAAACGCTTCTTCGCGCTGCTCTTGGTCTTCATTTTGGGCATGTGATGCTCCTTTTCATTTGTGCTCGTGAGGCGTCTGCAAACTGTTTGCAGCCTTGTTGGCCCCGAGCCACTTGGTAGTGGCGAGTGTTAAGTTCGCCACTTGGTAGTGGCGAGTGTTAAGTTCGCCACTTGGTGGTGGCGAGTATTGAATTCGCCAAATCATGGCGAGTTTTCAGACTCTCCACTTACCCAATCCGCGGGCGACCTACCTGCGAATCGAATCTTTACGCTAAGCGGTTTGTGCCGCTTCAGCCGGCCTTGCAGCCACTTTTTTCTTGCCCGGCGCAATCATCATGATCATCTGCCGTCCTTCCAGCTTGGGAAACTGCTCCACCACAATAATGTCCGCCAGTTCATCGCGGATGCGGTTGAGCAGTGCCATGCCCAGTTCCTGATGCGTGATCTCGCGGCCCCGAAAGCGCAGCGTGATCTTGCATTTGTCACCCTCGGCCAAAAAGCGGCGAATGTTGCGCAGCTTGATGTTGTAGTCACCGTCGTCGGTGCCGGGGCGAAACTTGATTTCCTTGATGTCAATAACCGTCTGCTTGGATTTGGCTTCAGCCGCCTTTTTCTGCTCTTGGTACTTGAACTTGCCGTAGTCCATCAATCGGCAAACTGGGGGAACTGCTGTTGCGGCAATTTCCACCAGATCTACATCCAACTCGCCTGCCATACGCAGGGCTTCATTGATGTTGACAATGCCTAGGGGTTCGTTTTCAACTCCTGAGAGGCGGACTTCCGGGGCCATGATTTCCCGGTTCAGGCGGTGTTTGCGTTCCTCGCGCTGGCGGCGGTCGCGAAATTCAGTAGCGATGGTTCAAATCCTTATAAAAACAATAAACAACGGTCAATGCCTGGAAGCTATGTCAGCTGATATTTTCTGAATGAAAATATCTAAAGGCATGACGCCGAGGTCTAGACCACCCCGGGCTCGCACTGCGACCGTCCCTGCTGCCTTTTCTTTGTCCCCTACAACCAACAAATACGGCAGCTTTTGCAACGAATGCTCTCGTATTTTAAGCGTAATTTTCTCGTTACGTAGGTCAGCCAGGACCCTAAGGTCTTGGTTTTGCTGTGATTTTCGTAGTTTTTGGGCCACTTCGGTTGCGTAATCGGCCTGCGCGTCGGTGATGTTGAGCACAGCCACCTGGATCGGGGCCAGCCAGGCAGGCAGTGCACCGGCGTGCTCCTCGATCAAGATACCGATAAAACGCTCCAGGCTGCCCACGATGGCGCGGTGCAAAACAATGGGATGTTTGCGCTGCCCATCCGCATCGACAAAACCGGCATCCAGCCGCTCGGGCAGGTTGGGATCAACCTGCATGGTGCCGCACTGCCAGGGGCGACCCAGGGCATCTTTCAGCGTGTATTCAATCTTGGGGCCGTAAAAAGCGCCCTCACCCGGCAGGTACTCAAAGTCGCAGCCAGAGGCCTTGAGTCCATCCGCCAGAGCTTTCTCGGCCTTGTCCCAGCTTTCCTCCGAGCCAATGCGTGCTTCGGGCCGGGTCGACAGCTTGTAGATGATGTTTTTAAAGCCAAAGTCGGCATAAACCTTCTGTAGCAGCGTGGTGAAGGCCACCACTTCACTTTGAATCTGGTCTTCGGTGCAAAAAATGTGGCCGTCGTCCTGCACAAAACCGCGCACCCGCATGATGCCGTGCAGACCACCAGAAGGCTCGTTGCGGTGGCACTGGCCAAACTCGCCAAAGCGCAGCGGCAGGTCGCGATAACTTTTCAGGCCCTGCTTGAAGATGAGCACATGGCCAGGGCAGTTCATCGGCTTGAGGGCGTAGTCGCGCTTTTCGCTCTCGGTGACAAACATGTTCTCGCGGTATTTATCCCAGTGGCCGGTTTTTTCCCACAGGCTCTTGTCGATGATCTGCGGGCTCTTGACCTCCTGGTAGCCGTTGTCCTGGTACACGCGGCGCATGTACTGCTCCACGCCTTGCCACAACGCCGAGCCTTTGGGGTGCCAGAACACCAGACCCGGCGCGTGCCCGTCTATGTGAAACAAATCCAGCTCGCGACCTAATTTGCGGTGGTCACGCTTTTCGGCTTCTTCCAGCATCGTCAAATGCTGTTGCAGCTCGTCTTTCGTCGCCCAGGCCGTGCCGTAAATGCGCTGCAGCATTTCGTTGCGATGGTCGCCGCGCCAGTAGGCGCCTGCCAGCTTCATCAGCTTGAAGTGTTTCAGCTTGCCAGTGCTGGGCACATGCGGGCCACGGCACAGGTCTTCAAACGCGCCCTCGCGGTACAGGCTTACGTCTTCACCGGCCGGGATGGCGCCGATAATTTCGGCCTTGTAGTGTTCGCCCATACCTTTGAAATAGGCCACCGCCTCGTCGCGCGGCAGCACGCGGCGCACCACGGGTTCGTCTCTGTTGACCAGCTCGGTCATCTTTTTTTCGATGACGGCCAAGTCGTCCAGCGTGAAAGGTCGCTTGTAAGAAAAATCGTAGAAAAAACCGTTTTCAATGACTGGGCCAATCGTGACCTGCGCATCAGGAAACAACTCCTTGACGGCATAGGCCAACAGGTGTGCCGTGGAGTGACGAATGACTTCCAGTCCGTCGGCGTCTTTGCCGGTGATGATGGACAAAGCGACGTCGGTCTCAATTAGAAAACTGGTGTCCACCACCTGCCCATTCACCTTGCCGGCCAACGCGGCTTTGGCCAGGCCGGTGCCGATGGACGCCGCTACGTCGGCCACCGTGACCGGGCCAGAAAATTCGCGTTGAGAACCGTCGGGAAGCGTGATGTGGATCATGGTGATGGGGGCTGGCCTAAAAACAAAAGCGGGGTATTTATCGCTGTGGATGATCGCGGTAGATGATCGCACTTCACTATAATTTTGATAGCTGCTTGAGCAGCATCCACAATGGCTAAAGCACCAAAGCGTCTATATTTTAGCCGGTTGACGGTAACTGTCAGTAAAAAAGCCCTTGCCGCCGCACTGTGGGCACGGTGTCATCACGGTTTGCTTTTCAACTTCAAACTTTTCGTTCACGCTGTCGCCGTCCACCATCAACTTGCCCGTGCCACGGCATTTTTGGCAAAACTTGTGGTTCATGACGGTGTTGTCATTCGAGTCGGTCACATGTGGCCTCACAAAGCGGGGTTAAAACTCATGCTGTATTACAACGCAAGCACACCCGTAAAAAAACCCCACCGTCCAGGGGACGTGGGGTTTGGAGAACTTGATGTTTTTTTTACGCGTGCTTCTTGTCAAAAAACTGTTCGTCTTCCGTCGAGCCCTTCAACGCAGCCGTGGATGCATTGGCTTCGATGGTCGTGGTCACCGAGTCAAAGTAACCGGTGCCCACTTCTCGCTGGTGCTTCACAGCCGTGAAACCTCGGTCGGCTGCGGCAAATTCTTTTTGCTGCAGTTCAACAAAGGCGGTCATGTTGTTGCGGGCATAGCCATAGGCCAGGTCGAACATGCCGTAGTTCAGGCTGTGGAACCCGGCCAGCGTGATGAACTGGAACTTGTAGCCCATGGCACCCAGCTCGCGCTGGAATTTGGCGATGGTTGCGTCGTCCAGATTCTTTTTCCAGTTGAAGGATGGCGAGCAGTTGTAGCTGAGCAACTTGCCTGGAAATTTGGCGTGGATAGCGTCGGCAAACTGTTTGGCAAAACCTAAATCGGGTGTACCGGTCTCGCACCAGATCAAGTCTGCGTATTCGGCATAGGCCAGGCCGCGGCTGATGGCTTGTTCCACGCCGTTGCGGCTGCGATAGAAGCCTTCCACAGTGCGCTCACCGGTCATGAAAGGTTTGTCGTTGTCGTCTACATCACTGGTGACCA